>NZ_SZVK01000035.1:0-47146 GCF_005280595.1 Escherichia sp. MR
CCGGGTGTGTAAGCGCAGCGATGCGTTGAGCTAACCGGTACTAATGAACCGTGAGGCTTAACCTTACAACGCCGAAGGTGTTTTGGCGGATGAGAGAAGATTTTCAGCCTGATACAGATTAAATCGACATGTCGGAACAGGACGTGTTGATAAACAGAATTTGCCTGGCGGCCGTAGCGCGGTGGTCCCACCTGACCCCATGCCGAACTCAGAAGTGAAACGCCGTAGCGCCGATGGTAGTGTGGGGTCTCCCCATGCGAGAGTAGGGAACTGCCAGGCATCAGATAAAGCAGAAGGCCATCCGTAAGGATGGCCTTTTTGCGTTGGTGCAAAAAAAATGCCGGATGCGACGCTGGCGCGTCTTGTCCGGTCTACGCAGGCACGGTAGGGGGAAACCGCGCATTATTCCTCCACATACGCCAGCAAATACGGCTTCCCCAATTTGCCTACTTCCATACGTCCCCTTTACCAGAAATCTATCGTTAAGATCCTCAATAACCATTTTCCTGCTAACTAAATTCATGGTTAAGGTTGTATAATGATGTACAACAAATGTATAACATTTTATTTACCAAAAAAAATAAACAACAGCAACCGACAAAGCATCGGATTAGGGCAGGAGAAATAGTGGCATGGCAGAAAGCACTGTAACGGCAGACGGCAAACTGACAAGTAGTGATACTCGTCGCCGCATTTGGGCAATTGTGGGGGCCTCTTCAGGTAATCTGGTCGAGTGGTTCGATTTCTATGTCTACTCGTTCTGTTCACTCTACTTCGCCCACATCTTCTTCCCTTCTGGGAACACGACTACTCAACTACTGCAAACAGCCGGTGTTTTTGCTGCGGGATTCCTGATGCGCCCAATAGGCGGTTGGCTATTTGGACGCATAGCCGATAAACATGGTCGTAAAAAATCGATGCTGTTATCGGTGTGTATGATGTGTTTCGGCTCACTGGTAATCGCCTGTTTGCCTGGTTATGAAACAATCGGTACGTGGGCTCCGGCATTATTGCTTCTCGCGCGTTTATTTCAGGGATTATCCGTTGGCGGAGAATATGGCACCAGCGCCACCTATATGAGTGAAGTCGCAGTAGAAGGTCGTAAAGGTTTTTATGCTTCATTTCAGTATGTCACGTTGATCGGCGGACAACTGCTAGCCCTACTGGTTGTCGTGGTTTTACAACACACCATGGAAGACGCTGCACTCAGAGAGTGGGGATGGCGTATTCCTTTTGCGTTAGGAGCTGTGTTAGCTGTTGTAGCGTTGTGGTTACGCCGTCAATTGGATGAAACTTCACAACAAGAAACACGCGCTTTAAAAGAAGCTGGATCTCTGAAAGGATTATGGCGCAATCGCCGAGCATTCATCATGGTTCTCGGTTTTACCGCTGCGGGCTCCCTTTGTTTCTATACCTTCACCACTTACATGCAGAAGTATCTGGTGAATACTGCGGGAATGCACGCAAACGTAGCAAGCGGCATTATGACAGCAGCACTGTTTGTATTTATGCTCATCCAGCCGCTCATTGGGGCACTGTCGGATAAGATTGGCCGCCGAACTTCAATGTTATGTTTCGGTTCTCTGGCAGCCATTTTTACCGTTCCGATTCTTTCAGCATTGCAGAACGTTTCCTCTCCTTATGCCGCTTTTGGTCTGGTGATGTGCGCCCTGCTGATAGTGAGTTTTTATACTTCAATCAGTGGAATACTGAAGGCTGAGATGTTCCCGGCACAGGTTCGCGCATTAGGCGTTGGTCTGTCATATGCAGTCGCCAATGCTATATTTGGTGGCTCCGCAGAGTATGTAGCGTTATCGTTGAAATCGGTAGGAATGGAAACAGCCTTCTTCTGGTATGTCACCTTTATGTCAGTTATTGCATTTCTGGTTTCACTAACATTGCATCGCAAAGGGAAGGGAATGCGTCTTTAGTGGTGCGCCAGTTGCCAGATGGTATAGCCGGTAGTTGCACCGGCGACATCCCAGGCAAAATCTTTCCAGCTCCAGCCGCTCCCTTTAGGGCGGCTATCCCAAAGTTCTTTTGACGCGCCCAGCCCTACAGAGAACATCAGCCCGAACGTGGCGCTACGGTCAGAGCTCATTCCCTGATGCTGTGCGTATTCATTTCCGGCGGCAGAAAGCATCGCCGAGGCGATAAAGTGTTGAGCTTTATCCTGCCCGCTCCAGCTATCGTTAGCCATGTGGCTGCATCCAGAAAGTAACAATAGCGAACAGACAAAAAGAATACGCAAAACGTGGCCTCCAAAAAACAAACCCCGTACAGGACGGGGTTGTGATTACAGGATGCGGCTAATTAATCGGTCGATGCGGATACGGCGCAAACGGCGGATAAGTTTGCGAACCTTCACCGGATAATCGGCAATACTTTGCAGATCGCGGTAGTGCTTAACGATGGTAGTATGCTCGCGGATCAGCTCCAGTTCTTTCTCACGCTGTGGTGCAAGCTCCAGTTGCGGATCGTGGATCAAAATGGCGTTTTCCAGATCCAGACGCCAGGCGCGTGGGTTCAGGTTATTACCGGTTACCAGCATCCACTTATCATCAACCCACATCCCTTTCAGGTGATAGGTGTTGTCGTCATCTTTCCATAACCGAACCACTAACTGGTCAGTATTGACGTAATACTGCAAACGGCTCAGGAAGCGACGCAGATTGATCTCATAAAGATAAGGCAGTGCGCCAATTATCTTGAAAGGTTCATCTTCCGGAATGTAGAAGTCATTCGCGGTTTTATCACCAACAATAATTTCGACCTTTTTCCCTTCGCGCAGCAACTGGATGATATTGCGCACAAGGATTGCTGGCAGGTTGAAGTAGGGGGTGCAGATGGTTAGTTTCTGCTCGGCACAAGGCATAAGATGGAAAATGGTCTTGTTCAACAGACTCGATTTCCCCAGACCTACCAACGGCGTTACGGAAAGCCGATCGTTGTCGGCATCGCCCTGGAAATGATAAGCGGCATCACGCAGCTCCTGGCGGAACAGGCGAATGTCGTTCTTGATTTCCGGACTTTTTGGGCGATTAACATCATCCAGACGATTAACGCCGCGACCATTCATAATATTCTGTGTAACCCATTCAAACATAATGTCTGACATCTTACGGTTACGGATCAGATGATAACGGTCGTAGCGATATTTATCGTGCTGATGCAGGTAAACATCGTTCAGGCTGGCACCGCTATAAAGTACGCTATCGTCGATGATAAAGCCTTTAAAGTGCAGAACACCAAGGGCTTCACGGGTATTGATTGGAACGCCATAAACCGGAACATCTACGCCCGGATTTTCCTGCGCCATGCGGCAGTACCAGTCAGCGTTAGTGTTAGATGCCGCAGCGCCAATGCGTCCACGCTGTGCACGATGCCAGTCGACCAGCACCCGCACATCCAGTTCCGGACGCTGCCTTTTAGCCTCATACAACGCGTTCAGAATGCCTTTGCCACCGTCATCCTGTTCGAGATACAGGGCAACAATGCAAATGCGCTGCTTCGCGCTGGCTATTTTTTCCAGCAGCGTCTCCCGGAAGTCGGCGGGAGCGTAAAAGAAATCGACATCATCAACTGATTGAGAAATCTTGGGTAGTTGGGCAAGGTGTTGTTGATGTTTATTACGCTTAAATTTTGACAACATCACAGTGCATTTCTTCTCTGTTCATTGAAGGGTCCTCTGTGCAATGCAGACGACATAAGCGAGCAATAATAACACCAGTCCCGATTAAGTGGTCAACATTTCCAGTACCTTACTCATGATTCCTCGCGCTGGGCAAGATTTAGCGTAAGCCCAACGATCCCCTCTTCGAGCTGGATATCAACGTTAAACCCGAGCTTGCGAGCCAGCGCCACCATGCCACGATTGTTTGGCATCGTAATACCATTCAGGCGTTGCAGTCCGTGATCTCGCGTATAGGTAATCAACTTTTCCATTAAGCGGCGGCCTAAGCCTAATCCTTTGAGATCCGATCGAACCAGTACGGCAAATTCGGCATCGATGTTATCTGGGTCGGAGATCGCTCGTGTGACACCGAGGATCTCTTCTGTTTGATCAATACGTCGTACCGCCACAAAAGCCATTTCTCGATCGTAGTCGATCTGCGTCATGTTGGCTAAATCTTCATGGGTAAATTCGTTGATCTCGCTAAAGTAGCGGTAATAAAGATCTTCTTTGGTGACTCGCGAAATGAATTGCTGAAGCTGCGGCTCATCTTCCGGCAAAATCGGGCGGAACAAGCAGCGTTCGCCGTTTTTCAATTCTACCCACTCTTCCAGCTGATGCGGATAAGGGCGCACAGCCAGCCGACTCTCGTTATCGCCTTCAAAAGGCGCAATATCCAGCGTGACATCCAGCGCGGTAAATTCACTGCCGGAAGCCAGCAAAGGATGAATATCCAGACGCTGAATTTCCGGGCAATCGACAATCAGGTTGGAAACCTGCACCAGTAACTGGCTTAAGCCCGCGACGTCGAGTGGACGCAGTGCACTGCGAGCACGAATCTTTTTACTTTTGATCCCCTGAATAACCAGATAGCGGGCCAGGTTCATATTCAGCGGCGGCAGTGCGACGACGGCTTGATCTTCAGGACGCCACTCCACACCGCCTTCACCCAGCATGATCAACGGCCCGAAAACCGGATCGTGCTCGACGACTACGCGCAACTCCTGAGCACCTGCACGGTTAGCCATACTTTGCACTAAAAGGCCGTGAATACGCGCCTGCGGCCAGGCCATTTTTACCCGATCGAAAATAGCGTTCGCGGCTTGCTGGACTTCACTAGCCGTACGCAAATAGAGCATCACGCCCTGAACTTCTGATTTATGCGGAATATCCGGCGAGCGCAACTTCAGCGCCACCGGATAACCAATCTGTTCGGCAATATGTACAGCTTCGGTGCTGTCAGTGGCAATCCAGGTGGGAAGCGTGTTCATGCCATACGCTTGCAGGATGGGCTGAACTTCATGGGTATCGAGTGATGTCGCTCCTTCAGCAATGGCTTGCTGTAGCAGAATATGCGCTTCTGCGGTATTAGAGGTCAGATTGCTGGGCAGCGCCGGCGTTTCGCGTAGTTGCTTCTGATTACGTCGGTACTCCACCATATGCATAAAAGCGGTAATAGTACCTTCCGGCGTTCGATAGGTCGGCAGCCCGGCTTCGCTGAATAAACGTCGTGCCTCTTGCGAGGAGTGTTCTCCACACCAGTTCGTCAGCAGAGATAAATACTTGCTGCGAGGGTGATGTTTTACCGCTTCAATTAATGCTTGCGCACTTTCTGTTGCGGGCGCTGCGGCGCTGGGCGAATGAATAACCATCAGCGCATCAAAATCCTGGCTGTGAAACAGAATATCCAGCGTTTTGACATAATGCTCGCTGCTGGCGTCATCGCGCAGATCGAGCGGGTTAGAGATAGCAACATGTTCTGGCAGCGCATCGCGCAGTTTCTGGCAAATCTCTTCACTTAGCGTTGCCAGCTTGCCATTGCGCGACCATAAGGCATCCAGCGCCAGCGCGGCAGGCGCGGCACCGTTGCTGATTATCATCAGCCGGTCGCCACGTAGCGGGCGCATATGGCTAAGGGTTTCTACCGCCGAAAACAGTTCGTGAGTGTCCTGCACTCGTAATAAACCTGCACGCTGAATAGCTGCATCCCACGCCGGGTCCATTCCTGCCGTGGTGTTCAACAGACGTTGCGCCGCTGGGCTACGTCCGCTTTTAATCACCAGAATCGGTTTATTGCGAGAGGCGCTACGGGCAGCCGAAACAAAGCGTCGCGCGTCGCTTAACTGTTCGAGATAGAGCAGGATGGCGCTGGTTTTACTGTCCCGCGCCAGATAGTCGAGCAATTCATCAACGTCGATATCCAGGCTGTCGCCGAGCGCAATAAAGTAGGAAAAGCCCATCTCACGCTGTTGCGCCCAGTCGAGGATGGTGTTGGAGACGGCAGCCGATTGCGAAATAAACGCCAGCTTGCCGCGTTTAATCGGCACAGGCGAAAAGCTGGCATTCAGACCTTGCCAGGGAGCCAGTAAGCCCAGACTGTTTGGTCCTAGCAGGCGCATGTTATGGCGCAGGGCGCAGGCGCGGAGATCTTCGTGTTGAGATGCCGGTGCAGAAAGAATAATGCAGGTTTTACAGCCTTTCTCGCCGAGCTCTTCCAGAAGAGCAAGATTGCGGCTGGCATTGGTACACAAAACCGCAAGGTCGGGTGTAAAGGGCAAGCTGGCAATATCCGGCCAGGCCAACACACCCAACACCGCTTTCCAGGCTGGCGTCACCGGGAGTACCGGTCCGTTAAAGCCTCCCGCCAGCAGGTTACGCATCATCAGGTAACCTGCGCGATTGGGTTTCATCGATGCGCCAATTACCGCAATCGATTTTGGTCGCAGTAGTGCTTCCAGTCCTCGCTGACTCATACCGGTCTCCCGCAGAAGTGACCGAATGATTTTAAACGCTTTCTAACAGTTCTGCTGTGATGCTACCCAGATGTTGCGTTTTTCCTGCCAGATAGCGCGTTTTAAAACGAGTGAAATGCTCGCCTAAGCCCGTTGCTGCTTCGGTATCGCCTGCCATATCTAAAAGTGCGATGGCTACTTCGGCAGTACAATATTGGCCTTCGGCCTGGGCTTCACGCAGGCGATAGGCAGAAAGCCGGGAAAGATCGACGGAAATAACCGGGAAATTATCCAGATACGGACTTTTACGAAACATCTTGCGTGCTTCCGGCCAGGTGCCATCGAGCATAATAAACAGCGGCGGCTTACCGGAAGGCGGCGAGAAGATGACTTCCCGTTGCTCGCCGGCATACGAGGCAGGAAAAACCACCATTGGCTGATAATCCGGGTTTTGTACCAGATCCAGCAAATCTTGCGAGGGTTCGGTACGCGACCATTGAAACGCGACAGTATCCGGCAAGATATCAGCAATTAAACGTCCGGTATTGCTGGGCTTCATTGGCTCGGTATCGAACATCAGCAAACAAAAACGGCTTTTTGCTTCAGTTGGGGTGATTGTCGAACAGAGGCAAAGTTTCTCTGGCAAAAGACAGCGTTGGCAACGACGAACGCGATTACCACGGGCAAGAAAAGGACGCGTTGCGCGTGCAATACGTTCGGCGCGTAACTGGAGAACAGCGTTTTCGGTCATGAGAGAGAACGTCGAAAAACCGCCATTGTCGCAGAGGAGAAAACGGGGCACAAGATGCGCCCCGGCAAGATTAAAGAGATTCGTTCAACCAGCTATCGAACGGCGCTTTCGGCACAGCGCCGTTAAGCATGTCAACAACCTGACCATTTTTGAAAATCATGATCGTCGGAATGCTACGAATACCAAAGCGGCTGCTTAATTCACGTTCGGCTTCGGTATTCACTTTTACAAAACGCACTTTACCGCTACGCTCTTGCGCAACATCTTCAAAAATCGGCGCGAAGTTACGGCAAGGGCCGCACCACGGCGCCCAGAAGTCGATCACTACAGGCAGATCGTCTTTCAGCAATTTGTCGAGCGTTTCACCGGTCGCATTAATCACCTCTCCGTCAAACAGGTCGTGACCGCAGCGTCCGCATTTTGCCGCATCTTCGATCCGATCGTCGGGAATGCGATTGATGGCCTGACAATGGGTACAAACGGTATTCATAACTAACCTCGGGATGAGTAAGGAGACTTATCGGCAATGACGCCGGTATGTTTCTAATATGTTACATATTATCAAAGGCAATGTTCCAGACAACAATCTGTTTTATTCAATAGGTATGATAGTCGCAGGCTTTGGTACGAAATCATGGCGAACCGCGCGCACTTCGGGTAATCTGCGCGCTTCGCGCAGCGCTGGTGGAGAAAAGCATGAACGATGAAATGAAAGGTAAAAGCGGCAAGGTCAAAGTGATGTATGTCCGCAGTGATGATGATTCTGATAAACGTACCCACAACCCGCGCACCGGGAAAGGGGGCGGGCGTCCAGGAAAATCTCGTGCTGACGGTGGCCGTCGCCCCGCCCGCGATGACAAACAGAGTCAGCCCCGTGACCGCAAGTGGGAAGAGTCGCCGTGGCGCACCGTTTCCCGCGCGCCGGGTGATGAGGCACCAGAAAAGGCCGATCACGGTGGCATCAGTGGTAAAAGTTTTATTGATCCCGAAGTTTTGCGTCGTCAGCGTGCGGAAGAAACCCGCGTCTACGGCGAAAATGCATGTCAGGCACTGTTCCAGAGTCGTCCGGAAGCGATTGTTCGCGCCTGGTTTATCCAGAGCGTAACGCCACGTTTTAAAGAAGCATTGCGCTGGATGGCGGCAAACCGCAAAGCGTACCATGTAGTGGATGAAGCGGAACTGACAAAAGCGTCAGGCACGGAACATCACGGCGGCGTTTGCTTCCTGATCAAAAAGCGTAACGGCACAACCGTACAGCAGTGGGTAAGCCAGGCTGGCGCGCAGGATTGCGTACTGGCGCTGGAAAACGAATCTAACCCGCATAACCTGGGTGGCATGATGCGTAGCTGTGCGCACTTCGGCGTGAAAGGAGTTGTGGTGCAGGATGCGGCGTTGCTGGAATCGGGTGCGGCAATCCGTACCGCAGAAGGCGGCGCAGAGCACGTTCAGCCGATTACCGGCGACAACATTGTTAACGTGCTGGATGATTTCCGTCAGGCGGGTTACACCGTAGTGACCACTTCCAGCGAGCAGGGTAAACCGCTGTTCAACACCAGTCTGCCAGCGAAAATGGTGCTGGTGCTGGGTCAGGAATACGAAGGGTTACCGGATGCCGCACGCGATCCGAACGATCTGCGCGTGAAGATTGACGGTACTGGCAACGTTGCTGGTCTGAATATCTCTGTCGCAACGGGTGTTCTGCTTGGCGAATGGTGGCGTCAGAATAAAGCCTGATAAATCAGCCGGATGGCAATTCTGCCATCCGGTATTTTTCCGTCAATTACTCACTCTCTGCCGGTAATACTGGCATCCAGTCAATCGGCGTCTCGCCACGTTGTACCAGCCACTGATTTGCCAGCACAAAATGGTTGCAGCCAAAGAATCCACGATGCGCCGAAAGCGGTGACGGATGTGGCGCTTTCAGCACGTGATGGCGTTGCTTATCTATAATCGCCCCTTTCTTTTGCGCATGTGATCCCCACAACAAAAACACCACGCCTTCACGATGCTGATTAATCAGGCTGATGACTTTATCAGTAAACGTTTCCCAGCCGAGGCTGGCGTGGGAATGTGCCTGGCCTGCGCGCACCGTCAATACGGTGTTGAGCAGGAGAACCCCTTGACGTGCCCAGCTTTCAAGATAGCCATGTGTCGGGCGAGTAAAGCCTGGAAGGGTATTTTCCAGCTCTTTGTACATATTCAGTAGAGAAGGCGGTATAGCAATGCCTGGGCGAACGGAAAATGCCAGACCGTGCGCTTGTCCGGGGCCGTGGTAAGGATCCTGACCGAGGATCACCACTTTGACATCGCCCAGTTCAGTAAAGCGAAAGGCGTTAAAGACATCTTTTTGTGGTGGGTAGATGGTTATCCCGGACTGCCGCTCGCTGGCAACGGTCTGGAGGGTGTTAAGAAAATAGGGTTGCTGCTTTTCTTCAGCCAGCACGTCATGCCAGGTTAATTGGTTAGTCATCTCGCTCTCCTGCGGATCTTCAATCCGCCTAGCTTAACTGCTTCTTTCTACAGAACAAAATCAAGCTCATTTTTTAGCCATAAACGAGTGCAAAAAAGTGTAAATTGGTAAAATTTCACGCTCGCATAAGTTGATGTAAAACAATAAAATCCATTTACGACCACATTTGATGTGTGGTTTTTATTGATTTAAATCAAAGAATCAAGGGTGTTTGAGGAGTATATATACACTCAAGCAACAATGGTTTTACCAATTGGCCGCGACAGGCTAATCAAATCAAATAATTTGCCGGGGAGGCATCACATGATTACAGGTATCCAGATTACTAAAGCCGCTAATGACGATCTGCTGAACTCTTTCTGGCTGCTGGACAGCGAAAAAGGCGAAGCGCGTTGCATCGTTGCGAAAGCAGGTTTTGCAGAAGACGAAGTGGTTGCAGTAAGCAAACTGGGTGACATTGAATACCGTGAAGTTCCAGTAGAAGTTAAACCAGAAGTTCGCGTTGAAGGTGGTCAGCACCTGAACGTAAACGTTCTGCGTCGTGAAACTCTGGAAGATGCAGTTAAGCATCCGGAAAAATATCCGCAGCTGACCATCCGTGTATCCGGTTATGCAGTTCGCTTCAACTCTCTGACTCCGGAACAGCAGCGCGACGTTATCGCTCGTACCTTTACTGAAAGCCTGTAAGGCTTAAGTAGCAAGTTATTAAGCGGAAGAGGGTGACCTCTTCCGCTTTTCTTTTGTCTTTCAATAGAAAATGCGTACCGCACAATAGACCAGCAACAGCGCCAGCACGATATTCAACTGGCGGCCATAGCGGTTAAACAATCGCTGAAACAGATGTCCCGCCAGCGCCCAACACACATTGCCAAACGTCCCAATCATCGCCAGCAAAACGCTGACGCCAACTACCCAGCTTAACGCCTGTGTTTGCGGCAGAACAAACGTCGACAGTGCCGTAATGCCGTACAAAATAATTTTGACGTTCACAAACTGCAAAGCAAAGCTGGCCCAAAAACTGATCGGTTTTGCCTGAAGTCCGTCTTCTTTTGTTGGACTGGTAGCGATTTTCCACGCCAGCCAGACAATATATGCTGCCCCCGCCCAACTCAACAAATGCACTGCTGCCGGATCGATAACAGCCAGTGAAAACGAAATTCCCGCACACAGCAACATGACGATTAAAAATCCCAGACTCATCCCTGCCAGCACGCGGGAACTCTGACGAACCCCATGCGACGTGGCTGAACTCAAAGCGAGAATATTGTTCGGTCCTGGCGTGAGGGCCGTAATCAGAGTGTAGGTCCAAAAAGCACTTAAAAGGGTCGGTGTCACTTGTTATCTCCTCTGTTTTGGTAGACAGTACCCGACATGAAACATTTAAAAAAATGAATGTTTTTTCATTCTAAATTCGACAATCTCGATAGGTTTGGGTTTATGGATCTGCGCCGTTTTATTACGCTTAAAACCGTGCTGGAAGAGGGTTCCTTTTTGCGAGCTTCGCAAAAATTGTGCTGCACACAATCGACGGTTACTTTTCATATTCAGCAGCTTGAACAGGAGTTCTCGGTTCAGTTGTTTGAGAAAATTGGCCGACGGATGTGCCTCACTCGCGAAGGAAAAAAGCTGCTGCCGCACATTTATGAACTCACCAGAGTGATGGATACGCTACGCGAGGCTGCCAAAAAAGAGTCGGATCCGGACGGAGAGCTGCGCGTTGTTTCAGGTGAAACGCTACTCTCTTACCGAATGCCGCAGGTGTTGCAGCGTTTTCGGCAACGCGCACCCAAAGTACGTTTATCGTTGCAGTCGCTGAATTGCTACGTGATCCGTGATGCATTGCTGAATGATGAGGCCGATATCGGTGTCTTTTATCGCGTAGGGAATGATGATGCTCTGAACCGACGAGAGTTGGGTGAACAATCACTGGTGTTGGTGGCTTCACCGCAAATTACAGATGTCGATTTTACTGAGCCGGGAAGACATAACGCCTGTAGCTTTATTATTAACGAACCGCAATGTGTCTTCCGCCAGATATTTGAAAGCACGCTGCGTCAGCGGCGGATTACGGTGGAACACACCATTGAGCTTATAAGCATTGAAAGTATCAAGCGATGTGTCGCGGCAAACATCGGAGTCAGCTACTTACCGCGATTTGCGGTAGCAAAAGAGCTGGAGTGCGGAGAATTAATTGAATTACCCTTCGGCGAACCGTCGCAGACCATTACGGCAATGTGCGCTCACCATGCCGGAAAAGCGGTTAGCCCGGCGATGCATACTTTTATTCAGTGTGTTGAAGAGTGTTTTTTGCCGGGATAAAAAAATGCCGGGCTTAAACCCGGCATTATGATTACTCTTCTGTCGTTTGCGGCGGCACGCCCGTTCCGCTTGGTTTGCGGCGCTTACCAATATTTTTGGTATCGCGATGGCGTTTTTTCACCCGTGGCTTCTCTTTCTCTTTAGCCTTTTTCTTCTCGGCGCGTTTTGCCAACACTTTTTTCGATGGCTTGCCGGTCTGTTTCTCGCTTGGCGCACGCGTTTTCGGGCGTAACTCATCAATTACGCGAGCTTTAATTGGCTCTTCAATATAACGGCCAACTTTGCCCAGCAGCAGATGGTCATGAGCTTCAACCAGTGAAATTGCGGTGCCTTTACGGCCAGCGCGAGCGGTACGCCCGATACGGTGCAAATAAGTATCGCCACTGCGCGGCATATCGAAGTTAAAGACGTGGCTGACATCCGGAATGTCGATACCACGTGCGGCAACATCAGTTGCAACCAGTACGTTAACGCGGCCTTCGGTCAGGCGTTTGATCGCTTCGTTGCGTTTGCCTTGCACCATCTCACCTTCGAGATAGCAGTTGTTGATGCCCGCTTCGCGCAGCCAGTTTGCCAGTTCATGCACACGCTCACGCTTACGCACAAAGACAATTGAGCGAGTCGCTTCCGGCTGTTTTAACAGATGCACCAGCAACGCAGTTTTATGCTCAAGATCATCGGCGCGGTAATACCACTGATGAATCTTTTTGCGCTCACGGGTGGACGGATTCGCAGAAACTTCCACCGGATCTTCGAGCAGACGCTCAGCAAAATCCTGAATAGCATCGCCTTCCAGCGTTGCCGAGAAGAGCAGGGTTTGTTTACGCCAGCGAGTTTCGCCAGCAATATGTTCGATATCCTGGGCGAAGCCCATATCCAGCATACGGTCTGCTTCGTCGAGGATCAGCGTTTCAACCGCGCGGCAATCGAAGTTCTCTTCTTTTATATACTGCAGCAGACGACCAGTTGTGGCGACCACGATGTCCTGGTTTTCGCTGAACACTTCTGCGTGGTTCATATAAGCCACGCCACCGGTGATGGTGGCAATATCCAGATGCGTATGTTTCGCCAGTTCGCGGGCATGATCGGCCACCTGCATCGCCAGTTCGCGAGTTGGGGTGAGGATCAAAATACGCGGCGGACCGGATTTCTTACGCGGGAAATCGAGCAGGTGCTGCAACGCTGGCAGCAGATACGCCGCCGTTTTACCGGTGCCTGTCGGCGCAGAACCGAGTACATCACGGCCATCGAGCGCAGGCGGAATGGCGGCAGCCTGAATGGCGGTCGGGCGAGTGAAACCTTTATCCTGGAGTGCTTCCAGCAGGCTTTCGTCGAGTTCAAGTTCGGAAAAAGTCGTTACAGTCATGTTCTACCTCTGTGTGGGGCGCTGATTATAGACGTTACGGCTGCAATCTTCATCTGTTTGTATGGATATCGCTTCTCAGGTATTGTTCTTACCCGGCGCTATCGCCGTTTTTCCAGCAAGGTTTTATTTTCATGTCACAGTCTACATCCGTGCTTCGTCGTAATGGATTTACTTTTAAACAGTTTTTTGTCGCACACGATCGCTGTGCAATGAAAGTGGGAACGGATGGAATTTTGCTGGGCGCATGGGCTCCTGTGGCTGGGGTAAAACGCTGCCTTGATATCGGCAGCGGTAGCGGCTTATTGGCTTTGATGCTGGCGCAGCGCACCGATGATGGCGTGATAATCGATGCGGTTGAAATTGAAAATGAAGCGGCTGCCCAGGCGCAGGAAAATATCGCGCAGTCCCCGTGGGCAGAGCGGATTAACGTCCATACGGTGGATATTCAGCAGTGGATTACCCAGCAGTCTGCGCGTTTTGATTTAATTATCAGCAACCCGCCGTATTATCAGCAGGGAGTAGAGTGCGCAACACCACAGCGGGAGCAGGCGCGCTATACCACTACACTTGATCACCAGACGTTGCTCACTTGCGCGGCAGAATGCATTACCGAAGAGGGATTTTTCTGCGTGGTGCTGCCAGAACAGGTCGGTAATGGTTTTACTGAACTGGCGTTAAATATGGGCTGGCATTTACGTTTACGGACGGATGTGGCGGAAAACGAAGCGCGACTGCCGCATCGGGTGCTGCTGGCATTCTCCCCACAGGCGGGGGAGTGTTTTAGCGATCGCTTAGTGATTCGTGGGCCAGACCAGAACTATTCCGAAGCGTATACGGCGCTGACCCAGGCTTTTTATCTGTTTATGTAATGATTGCCGGGGGTGAGAATCGACGGACCGGAATGCGCGAGTAGCTCCGGGTAATCCAGCGTGTAATGCAAGCCCCGACTCTCTTTGCGCATTATCGCGCAGCGAACAATCAACTCGGCAACCTGCACCAGATTACGCAGCTCCAGCAAATTATTCGACACACGGAAGTGAGCATAATATTCATCTATCTCCTGCTGCAACATATTGATCCGCCGCAGGGCGCGCTCCAGGCGCTTTGTTGTGCGTACAATGCCCACGTAATCCCACATAAACAGGCGTAACTCATGCCAGTTATGTTGAATCACCACCAGTTCATCAGGATTCTCAACGCGGCTTTCATCCCACTGCGGTAACGTACTGACGCCGCGCACATAGGGCATACGCTTTGCAATATCTTCCGCTGCCGACCAGCCGTAGACCAGACACTCCAGCAATGAGTTAGAGGCCATTCGGTTAGCGCCATGTAATCCTGTATAGCTGACTTCTCCAATGGCATACAGGCCATCAACGTCGGTACGCCCATAATCATCTACCATCACGCCACCGCAGGTGTAGTGCGCAGCGGGCACTATTGGGACAGGCTCTTTCGTGAGATCAATACCCAGTCCCAATAACTTTTCATAAATCATCGGGAAATGCTGACGAATAAAATCCGCAGGTTTATGGCTGATATCGAGGAACATACAATCCGCGCCGAGGCGCTTCATTTCGTGATCAATAGCACGAGCAACAATATCGCGCGGTGCCAGTTCGCCGCGATCATCAAAATCGGGCATAAATCGTGTACCGTCCGGGCGTTTCAAATAAGCGCCTTCGCCACGTAAAGCTTCCGTTAACAGGAAATTTCGAGCCTGTGGATGATACAGTGCGGTAGGGTGGAACTGATTAAATTCAAGATTAGCAACCCGGCAACCCGCGCGCCAGGCCATGGCAATACCATCGCCGGAGGATATATCAGGATTGGTGGTATACTGATAAACTTTCGATGCGCCTCCGGTTGCCAGCACTACCGCTTTTGCGTGGCAGGTTTCTACCGCTTCTTTATTGCGATTCCATACCCACGCGCCAACAACCCGCCGCGTACCCGGCAGACCAATTTTGTCAGAAATAATCAGATCGACTGCGTTGCTGCGTTCCAGCACGCGAATATTTGGATGGTTCTGCGCCTTGCTCACCAGCGTGGTTTCTACTTCTTTACCAGTGGCGTCGGCGGCATGAAGAATACGACGGTGACTGTGTCCACCTTCACGGGTCAGATGGTAGCTCTCTTCGCCATTTGGCCGAACGTGGGTATCAAACAACACCCCCTGGTCGATCAACCATTGCACGCAGGAACGCGCATTGCTGGCAACAAATTCAACTGCATGGCGATCGCAAATTCCGGCACCAGCAATTAAGGTATCTTCCACATGGGAATCGATGCTGTCAGTTTCATCAAACACGGCAGCAATTCCGCCCTGGGCGTAAAACGTCGAGCCTTCTGTAACTTGACCTTTACTTAGAACGATGACTTGATGCTTATCCGCCAGACGTAGCGCCAGTGAAAGCCCGGCGGCACCGCTACCAATAATCAACACATCACAAGAATGTTCAGGGAAAATATTCATTTTGATTGTTTAATTTACTAAACACCGTT
This sequence comes from Escherichia sp. MR, assembly GCF_005280595.1. NCBI lineage: Bacteria > Pseudomonadati > Pseudomonadota > Gammaproteobacteria > Enterobacterales > Enterobacteriaceae > Escherichia > Escherichia sp. MR. Next base: position 15,817 of record NZ_SZVK01000035.1, read on the forward strand.
CGGCCAGCATAGCATCATGTTGTACAATTAAACATCTGTTATTTTGATGTTTGTTACAAGGGCTAAACATGTTGATTCAGGAAGACGGGAAAAAGAGAAGTTGCTCGTCGGCGGAGGATTAGGTGGTGAAATAAAAAGGCCGTTGGGTTACTCTTCAGGCAGTTAAATGGGCATTTCTACACAGATAATGCGTTATTCAGATTCTGTAGACTTATAATGATAGATAATGATCCGTCTACAGCATGACAAACAAAAACAGATGCGTTACGGAACTTTACAAAAACGAGACACTCTAACCCTTTGCTTGCTCAAATTGCAGCTAATGGAGTGGCGTTTCGATAGCGCGTGGAAATTTGGTTTGGGGAGATTTTACCTCGGATGAGCGAGCAGTTAACGGACCAGGTCCTGGTTGAGCGGGTCCAGAAGGGAGATCAGAAAGCCTTTAACTTACTGGTAGTGCGCTATCAGCATAAGGTGGCGAGTCTGGTTTCCCGCTATGTGCCGTCGGGTGATGTTCCCGATGTGGTACAAGAAGCTTTTATTAAAGCCTATCGTGCGCTGGATTCGTTCCGGGGAGATAGTGCTTTTTATACATGGCTGTATCGGATTGCTGTTAATACGGCAAAAAATTACCTGGTTGCTCAGGGGCGTCGTCCACCTTCCAGTGATGTGGATGCCATTGAAGCTGAAAACTTCGAAAGTGGCGGCGCGCTGAAAGAAATTTCGAACCCTGAGAACTTAATGTTGTCAGAAGAACTGAGACAGATAGTTTTCCGAACTATTGAGTCCCTCCCGGAAGATTTACGCATGGCAATAACCTTGCGGGAGCTGGATGGCCTGAGCTATGAAGAGATAGCCGCTATCATGGATTGTCCGGTGGGTACGGTGCGTTCACGTATCTTCCGTGCGAGGGAAGCTATTGATAATAAAGTTCAACCGCTTATCAGGCGTTGACGATAGCGGGATACTGGATAAGGGTATTAGGCATGCAGAAAGAACAACTTTCCGCTTTAATGGATGGCGAAACGCTGGATAGTGAGCTGCTTAACGAACTGGCTCACAACCCGGAAATGCAGAAAACCTGGGAAAACTATCACTTAATCCGTGACTCTATGCGGGGTGATACTCCCGAGGTACTTCATTTCGATATCTCTTCCCGCGTGATGGCTGCCATTGAAGAAGAGCCAGTACGTCAACCGACGACATTGATCCCAGAGGCTCAGCCTGCACCGCATCAATGGCAGAAAATGCCATTCTGGCAGAAAGTCCGTCCGTGGGCGGCACAGCTTACCCAAATGGGCGTAGCGGCGTGTGTATCGCTTGCAGTTATCGTTGGCGTCCAGCACTATAATGGACAATCTGAAACGTCCCAGCAGCCCGAAACTCCGGTATTTAATACTCTGCCGATGATGGGTAAAGCCAGTCCGGTAAGTCTGGGAGTGCCTTCTGAAGCGACTACGAACAATGGTCAACAGCAGCAGGTACAGGAGCAGCGTCGTCGCATTAATGCCATGTTGCAGGATTACGAACTGCAACGTCGACTCCACTCCGAACAGCTTCAGTTTGAGCAGGCCCAGACACAGCAAGCCGCTGTACAGGTGCCAGGAATTCAAACTTTAGGAACGCAATCGCAGTAATGAAGCAACTTTGGTTTGCCATGTCATTAGTGACAGGTAGCCTGTTATTCTCTGCTAACGCCTCGGCCACCCCTGCGTCCGGGGCGTTATTACAGCAGATGAACCTGGCTAGCCAGTCACTGAATTACGAGCTGTCATTCATCAGCATCAATAAACAAGGTGTTGAGTCTCTGCGTTATCGACATGCACGCCTCGATAACCGTCCTCTTGCACAGTTGTTGCAAATGGATGGCCCGCGCCGGGAAGTGGTACAGCGCGGCAATGAAATCAGCTATTTTGAACCGGGTCTTGAACCGTTCACACTTAATGGCGATTACATTGTTGATTCTTTGCCATCGCTCATCTATACCGATTTCAAGCGTCTTTCTCCTTACTACGACTTTATCTCCGTGGGGCGTACGCGTATTGCCGACCGCTTATGTGAGGTAATCCGCGTAGTAGCTCGTGATGGCACACGCTACAGCTACATCGTATGGATGGACACCGAATCGAAATTACCGATGCGGGTAGATCTCCTTGATCGCGATGGTGAAACGCTGGAACAATTCCGTGTGATTGCTTTCAACGTCAATCAGGATATCAGCAGCAGTATGCAGACGCTGGCGAAAGCGAACTTGCCACCGCTGCTTTCTGTACCTGTGGGTGAAAAAGCCAAATTTAACTGGACTCCAACCTGGTTGCCGCAGGGCTTTAGTGAAGTCTCCAGCAGTCGGCGTCCGTTACCGACGATGGACAACATGCCTATCGAATCACGTCTCTATTCCGACGGATTATTCAGCTTCTCGGTAAACGTTAACCGCGCTACGCCATCGAGCACCGACCAGATGTTGCGCACCGGACGCAGAACCGTCAGTACCAGCGTACGTGATAACGCCGAAATCACCATTGTTGGTGAACTGCCACCGCAAACGGCGAAGCGCATTGCCGAGAATATTAAGTTTGGGGCAGGGCAATGATTAAAGAGTGGGCCACTGTTGTCTCCTGGAAAAACGGGCAGGCGCTGGTCAGTTGTGATGTCAAAGCCTCATGTAGCAGCTGTGCTTCCCGTGCTGGTTGCGGTAGCCGCGTGTTAAATAAACTTGGCCCGCAAACCACGCATACCATCGTCGTACCCTGTGATGAACCGTTAGTGCCGGGGCAAAAAGTGGAATTAGGAATCGCCGAAGGCAGCCTGCTCAGCTCCGCATTACTGGTTTATATGTCGCCGTTGGTGGGATTATTCTTCATCGCTTCGTTATTTCAGCTACTCTTTGCTTCAGATATTGCAGCATTATGTGGTGCGATTCTCGGCGGCGTTGGCGGATTCCTCATTGCGCGTGGATTCTCACGTAAGTTTGCTGCCCGGGCAGAGTGGCAACCTGTCATTTTAAGTGTGGCATTGCCGCCTGGCCTTGTGCGATTTGAAACATCTTCGGAAGACGCGAGCCAGTGATTTCACTGGCTTTGTTGTATTTTGCATAACAAATGCGAGGACGTTTCCAGATACCACAATCCATACGGTATGAACATTTCCTCGCCTCAATGTTGTAGTGTAGAATGCGGCGTTTCTATTAATACAGACGTTAAGCTCAGAACAGCGACTTCTAAAAGCCTGGTTAACCGGGCATTAAGGCACAATAATCATACTTTATGAAGAATATACGTAACTTTTCGATCATAGCTCACATTGACCACGGTAAATCGACGCTGTCTGACCGTATTATCCAGATCTGCGGTGGCCTGTCTGACCGTGAAATGGAGGCACAGGTTCTCGATTCCATGGATCTTGAGCGTGAGCGTGGCATAACTATCAAAGCGCAGAGCGTGACGCTGGACTATAAAGCGTCCGATGGCGAAACCTATCAACTTAACTTTATCGACACCCCGGGTCATGTGGACTTCTCTTATGAAGTATCGCGTTCGCTGGCCGCTTGTGAAGGTGCATTGCTGGTGGTTGACGCCGGGCAGGGCGTAGAAGCGCAAACCCTGGCAAACTGCTACACCGCAATGGAAATGGATCTTGAAGTGGTGCCGGTACTGAATAAGATTGACTTACCGGCAGCCGATCCGGAACGCGTGGCGGAAGAAATTGAAGATATCGTTGGTATCGACGCCACCGACGCAGTGCGTTGCTCGGCGAAAACCGGCGTTGGTGTGCAGGACGTTCTTGAACGTCTGGTGCGCGACATCCCACCGCCGGAAGGCGATCCGGAAGGCCCGTTGCAGGCTCTGATTATCGACTCCTGGTTCGACAACTACCTGGGCGTTGTCTCACTTATCCGTATTAAAAACGGCACCCTGCGTAAGGGCGACAAAGTGAAAGTCATGAGTACCGGGCAGACTTATAACGCCGACCGTCTGGGTATTTTCACGCCGAAGCAAGTTGACCGTACAGAACTGAAATGTGGCGAAGTAGGCTGGTTGGTATGTGCGATTAAAGATATCCACGGCGCACCAGTCGGTGACACCTTAACGCTGGCGCGTAATCCGGCAGAAAAGGCGCTGCCAGGATTTAAAAAAGTCAAACCGCAGGTTTACGCCGGTCTGTTTCCGGTAAGTTCTGACGACTATGAAGCCTTCCGCGATGCGCTGGGCAAACTTAGCCTGAACGATGCCTCATTGTTCTATGAGCCAGAAAGCTCCACGGCGCTGGGCTTTGGTTTCCGCTGCGGCTTCCTCGGCCTGCTGCACATGGAGATCATTCAGGAACGGCTGGAACGCGAGTACGACCTTGACCTGATTACTACCGCTCCGACAGTAGTGTATGAAGTAGAAACTACGGCGAAAGAAGTTATCTACGTCGACAGCCCATCCAAGCTGCCAGCGGTGAATAACATCTATGAATTGCGCGAACCGATAGCAGAGTGTCACATGCTGCTGCCGCAGGCGTATCTTGGTAACGTCATTACGCTATGCGTAGAAAAACGCGGCGTACAGACCAACATGGTTTATCACGGTAACCAGGTGGCACTGACGTATGAGATCCCGATGGCGGAAGTGGTACTCGACTTCTTCGATCGCCTGAAATCTACCTCGCGTGGTTATGCGTCTTTGGATTACAACTTCAAACGCTTCCAGGCGTCCGACATGGTGCGTGTTGACGTTTTAATCAACGGTGAACGTGTTGATGCGCTGGCGTTGATCACCCACCGTGATAATTCGCAAAACCGTGGTCGCGAGCTGGTGGAGAAGATGAAAGATCTGATCCCCCGCCAGCAGTTTGATATCGCCATTCAGGCTGCGATTGGAACGCACATCATTGCGCGTTCCACCGTGAAACAGCTGCGTAAAAACGTACTGGCTAAATGTTATGGCGGCGATATCAGCCGTAAGAAAAAGCTGCTGCAGAAGCAGAAAGAAGGTAAGAAACGCATGAAGCAGATCGGTAACGTCGAACTGCCGCAGGAAGCGTTCCTCGCCATTCTGCACGTCGGCAAAGACAACAAATAACCATTAGGAGTTGGCATGGCGAATATGTTTGCCCTGATTCTGGTGATTGCCACACTGGTGACGGGCATTTTGTGGTGCGTGGATAAATTCTTTTTCGCACCTAAACGGCGGGAACGTCAGGCAGCAGCGCAAGCAGCTGCCGGGGACTCACTGGATAAAGCAACGCTGAAAAAAGTTGCGCCGAAGCCAGGTTGGCTCGAAACCGGCGCTTCTGTATTTCCGGTGCTGGCTATCGTATTGATTGTGCGTTCGTTTATTTATGAACCGTTCCAGATCCCGTCAGGTTCGATGATGCCGACTCTGTTAATCGGTGACTTTATTCTGGTAGAGAAGTTTGCTTACGGCATTAAAGATCCTATCTACCAGAAAACGCTGATCGAAACCGGTCATCCGAAACGTGGCGATATCGTGGTCTTTAAATACCCGGAAGATCCAAAGCTTGATTACATCAAGCGTGCGGTGGGTTTACCGGGCGATAAAGTCACTTACGATCCGGTTGCGAAAGAGTTGACTATTCAACCGGGATGCAGTTCCGGTCAGGCGTGTGAAAACGCGCTGCCGGTCACCTACTCAAACGTGGAACCGAGCGATTTCGTTCAGACCTTCTCGCGTCGTAACGGCGGGGAAGCAACCAGCGGATTCTTTGAGGTGCCGAAAAACGAAACCAAAGAAAATGGAATTCGTCTTTCTGAACGTAAAGAGACACTGGGCGATGTAACGCATCGTATCCTGACCGTGCCGATTGCGCAGGATCAGGTGGGGATGTATTACCAGCAGCCAGGACAACAACTGGCAACCTGGATTGTTCCGCCGGGCCAATACTTCATGATGGGTGACAACCGCGACAACAGCGCGGACAGCCGTTACTGGGGCTTTGTGCCGGAAGCGAATCTGGTCGGTCGGGCAACGGCTATCTGGATGAGTTTCGATAAGCAAGAAGGCGAATGGCCGACTGGTGTGCGCTTAAGTCGTATTGGCGGCATCCATTAATAGCTTATCTTCGTTCACGTTGTCGCCGTTATGGCGACAACGTGAATTATTTATGAGATAAATCTCCCGTGACTAACGACATCCCCCGTCGTTGTGTATAGAATATTCCCCCGAAGTTTAAGGTTGGCACCTCCAGGTCGCCACGGCACACGAAACAGCGTTGGTCCCCATATACAGGTCAACTGAAACTGCTGCAAAGCTGTTAGCAGAACCCTGCATATCAGGTCTGTTTCGTGTGCTGAATTGTTGACGCATTTATTTATTGGTATCGCATGAACCCCATCGTAATTAATCGGCTTCAACGGAAGCTGGGCTACACTTTTAATCATCAGGAGCTGTTGCAGCAGGCATTAACCCATCGTAGTGCCAGCAGCAAACATAACGAGCGTTTAGAATTTTTAGGCGACTCTATTTTGAGCTACGTTATCGCCAATGCGCTGTATCACCGTTTCCCTCGTGTGGATGAAGGAGATATGAGCCGGATGCGCGCCACGCTGGTTCGTGGCAATACGCTGGCTGAACTGGCACGCGAATTTGAGTTAGGCGAGTGCTTACGTTTAGGGCCGGGTGAACTTAAAAGCGGTGGATTTCGTCGCGAGTCGATTCTTGCTGACACCGTCGAAGCATTAATTGGCGGCGTATTCCTCGACAGCGATATTCAGACCGTCGAGAAATTAATCCTTAACTGGTATCAAACCCGTCTGGACGAAATTAGCCCAGGCGATAAACAAAAAGATCCGAAAACGCGCTTGCAAGAATATTTGCAGGGGCGCCATCTGCCTCTGCCAACTTATCTGGTAGTTCAGGTACGTGGCGAAGCGCACGATCAGGAATTTACTATCCACTGCCAGGTTAGCGGCCTGAGCGAACCGGTGGTTGGCACAGGTTCAAGCCGTCGTAAGGCTGAACAGGCTGCCGCCGAACAGGCGTTGAAAAAACTGGAGCTGGAATGAGCATCGATAAAAGTTACTGCGGATTTATTGCTATCGTCGGACGTCCGAACGTTGGCAAATCCACATTGTTGAACAAACTGTTGGGGCAGAAGATCTCTATCACCTCCCGCAAGGCGCAGACAACCCGTCACCGCATTGTGGGTATCCATACTGAAGGCGCGTATCAGGCGATCTACGTCGATACTCCGGGTCTGCATATGGAAGAAAAACGCGCCATTAACCGCTTGATGAACAAAGCGGCGAGCAGCTCCATTGGCGACGTTGAGCTGGTGATTTTTGTCGTTGAAGGCACCCGCTGGACGCCGGACGATGAAATGGTGCTCAATAAGCTGCGTGACGGTAAAGCGCCGGTGATCCTCGCGGTGAACAAAGTGGACAACGTGCAGGAGAAAGCCGATCTGCTGCCGCATCTGCAGTTCCTGGCAAGCCAGATGAATTTCCTCGATATCGTACCGATCTCTGCCGAAACCGGGCTGAATATCGACACTATCGCAGCAATCGTGCGTAAGCATTTGCCGGAAGCGACCCATCACTTCCCGGAAGATTACATCACCGATCGCTCGCAGCGGTTTATGGCGTCTGAAATCATCCGTGAAAAACTGATGCGTTTCCTCGGTGCTGAACTGCCGTACTCCGTGACCGTGGAGATCGAACGTTTCGTCTCTAACGAACGCGGCGGTTATGACATCAACGGTTTGATTCTCGTTGAGCGTGAAGGGCAGAAGAAGATGGTGATTGGCAACAAAGGGGCCAAGATCAAAACCATCGGGATTGAAGCGCGTAAAGACATGCAGGAAATGTTCGAAGCGCCTGTCCACCTTGAACTGTGGGTGAAAGTGAAATCCGGCTGGGCCGATGACGAACGTGCGCTGCGTAGTCTCGGTTACGTTGACGATCTCTAAGAGTTACTCCGATGGAAGGCTGGCAGCGCGCATTTGTCCTGCATAGTCGCCCGTGGAGCGAAACCAGCCTGATGCTGGATGTCTTCACGGAGGAATCGGGTCGCGTGCGTCTGGTTGCTAAAGGCGCACGTTCAAAACGTTCTACCCTGAAAGGCGCATTGCAGCCTTTCACGCCTCTCTTGCTTCGTTTTGGCGGGCGCGGTGAAGTCAAAACGCTGCGCAGTGCCGAAGCCGTCTCGCTGGCGCTGCCATTAAGTGGTATTACGCTTTACAGCGGTCTGTACATCAACGAACTTCTCTCCCGCGTGCTGGAATACGAGACCCGCTTCTCGGAACTCTTTTTCGATTACTTGCACTGCATTCAGTCTCTGGCAGGTGCCACTGGTACGCCAGAACCGGCGTTGCGTCGCTTTGAGCTGGCGTTGTTGGGGCATCTGGGTTATGGCGTCAACTTTACCCATTGTGCGGGTAGCGGTGAGCCGGTAGATGACACCATGACGTATCGTTATCGCGAAGAAAAAGGATTTATCGCCAGCGTAGTTATCGACAATAAAACGTTCACCGGGAGGCAGTTGAAAGCGTTATACGAGCGGGAGTTTCCTGACGCAGACACACTGCGCGCCGCGAAACGCTTTACCCGCATGGCGCTTAAGCCGTATCTTGGCGGTAAACCATTAAAGAGCAGGGAACTGTTCCGGCAGTTTATGCCTAAGCGAACGGTGAAAACACATTATGAATGATGAGGATTGTCATGGCTGAATTACTGTTAGGCGTCAACATTGACCATATTGCAACGCTGCGTAACGCGCGCGGTACTGCTTACCCGGATCCGGTGCAGGCGGCGTTTATTGCCGAGCAGGCGGGAGCAGACGGCATTACCGTGCATTTACGTGAAGATCGCCGCCACATTACTGACCGCGATGTGCGCATCCTGCGTCAGACGCTGGATACCCGCATGAATCTGGAGATGGCGGTGACCGAAGAGATGCTGGCGATCGCCGTTGAGACGAAGCCACATTTTTGCTGCCTGGTACCGGAAAAGCGTCAGGAAGTAACAACCGAAGGCGGCCTGGACGTCGCAGGGCAGCGTGACAAAATGCGCGATGCCTGCAAGCGTCTGGCGGAGGCCGGGATTCAGGTCTCACTGTTTATCGACGCCGATGAAGAGCAGATCAAAGCTGCGGCAGAGGTTGGCGCACCGTTTATCGAGATCCACACCGGTTGCTATGCTGATGCCAAAACTGACGCCGAACAGGCGCAAGAGCTGGCGCGTATCGCCAAAGCCGCGACCTTTGCCGCAAGTCTCGGTCTGAAAGTTAACGCCGGACACGGTCTGACCTATCACAACGTGAAAGCCATTGCCGCCATCCCTGAGATGCATGAACTGAATATCGGTCATGCCATTATTGGTCGTGCAGTGATGACCGGACTGAAAGATGCGGTGGCAGAAATGAAGCGTCTGATGCTGGAAGCGCGTGGCTAATGGCAATATTAGGTTTAGGCACGGATATCGTGGAGATCGCCCGTATTGAAGCGGTGATCGCCCGATCCGGCGATCGCCTGGCACGACGCGTATTAAGCGATAATGAATGGGAGATCTGGAAAACGCACCATCAGCCGGTGCGTTTTCTGGCGAAGCGTTTTGCCGTGAAAGAAGCGGCGGCAAAAGCGTTTGGTACAGGGATCCGCAATGGCCTGGCATTTAATCAGTTTGAAGTGTTCAACGATGAACTCGGCAAGCCACGGCTGCGGTTGTGGGGCGAGGCGTTAAAATTGGCAGAAAAGCTGGGTGTCGCACATATGCATGTGACGCTGGCAGATGAACGCCACTATGCTTGCGCCACGGTAATAATTGAAAGTTAAAACTCTTTCTCGAACACCTAAATAATACCGTTCTTTTAAAAAGTAAAACCCCCGAACTGGTAAGGAACGGGGGTTTTACTTTTTAACTTAAATAATATTGTGCAGCACGCACCCTCAACGAGAGTGATTATGGATCAGGGGGGTTATCTTTTACAAGCAACTTGCAATCTTTAGCATAAAAACTCGAGCCTTGACGAAGAATTCGATAGTGATGGAAAGATTAACGTGACTGCTAATTCATAAGCACTTTAAAATTGGTTTCGTTATTGGAGATTTTGCTGTGCTTTACACCATATCACTGAATTCCCCCATTGAAACGAGTGGTGTCGTCAAAGCTCTGGTGCGGAGTGCAGCATGTACCCTCAATAACTCGCACGTTCAGTTTTGGGGAGATGTAAGGGCTAATCTGAACGGCTGCATTCCTTGTTTAAGGAAAAACGAATGACTGATTGTCGATACCTTATTAAACGGGTAATTAAAGTCGTCATTGCTGTTTTACAGCTGATCCTTCTGTTCTTATAACATCAGGAAACGTACTTAAGGCGCGTCGGCTTAACCAGTCTGACGCGCCTTTAATAATGATAATTAAGTGTCTGCGCAGATATTATAGAAATTCATTCAACGAATGTTTTTATTAATGACGTCATGAAAATAAATATAATAATTTCGTTTTTACACGAGTGAATAAGTAATATCCTGCTCCAGAGGCAAAATACTAAATCTTATCCGCATGATGCATCAGCACAAATTTGTCCCACAACTGTTCTTCTGTTTCAACATGCGCCGGATCTTTCACAATAGTATTGGGGATCGGGCACACTTTCTGGCAGGTTGGCGTCTCGTAGTGACCTACGCATTCGGTACACTTATCGCTGTTAATCTCGTAGATATGTTCACCCATCGAAATCGCCTCATTCGGGCATTCGGGTTCACACATATCACAATTGATGCATTTTTTAGTGATTAACAGCGCCATAAGGAAACTCTCAAAACAACACAAACCGGGCGGGCATTATACGCGCATTCTTTACTCAAACCAGTTTTTTCACCAGCGCCTCACTATGACGAATACGTTCAGGTGCTAGTTCCAGATCCTGCTGGATCAGCGCAATGAACAGCAAATCCGTTAACATTCCCTGAGCATGACATGCGGAGATCGAAGCACTGTTTGTCGCTTGTTCTTCGGCAATGGTATACAGGCAATGAGAAGCGCGCTGTTGCAGGGCGTTGGGGGTAAAACCGGTGATTGCCAGCACTTTTCCACCTACTCGTAGCATTTCATCTGCTGCCAGGTTTAACTCGCGCCGTACACCTGTGTATGAGATGGCTAATAACAAATCGTCCGGTGACGAAGCTTGCACTGTAGCAAGCAACGCGTGCATATCACGCTCAGCGGCAGCATTAAAACCAATCTTCATCAGCTTCCAGGCAAAATTCTGCGCCACCAGACCGGAAGCGCCGATACCAGTCAGAATAACCCGTCGCGCAGAACGAAGCATCGACACGCATTCATGTAGCTTCTCCTCACTATTGACGTTCAGTGTTGCGTACATGGCAGCCGTGTTTTCTTTAATCAGTTTTTCGCCAACCAGTCGTAACGGATCATTACCGCGAATTTGGTTATGAATGGGTACGGAAGGTGATTCCGGTTGGCTTGCCAGAGCTTCGCTTAACGCCAATTTAAGTGCCGGAAAACCTTTATAGCCAAGTTTTTGCGCGAACTTCACTACGCTTGACTGACTGACTCCGGCTTCGTTGGCCAGTTGTTGGGAACTAAGGTGGCGGGCAGTGTCCGGTTGTAGCAGGAGATAATCCGCCAGCTTTTTATCACTCTGGGCAAGCCCCTGGTAACGCTGACGGATACGAAGTAGGCCGTTCATATCTTTCCTCGCGATGAATTAATGGCGACAACAGGCAATATGAGACACAAGCGAGAGAATATTATATTCCATCAAAGTTAATTGCCATGAATTAAAAATTCCAGTCAACCATTATGCGATAGATTGTTGCCGGAAAAGTGATGATCTATCTGTTAGGCTATCTGGTAGTGAAAATTAATCAGGATGTATCAGTCCAGAGGGGTGTGGTTTGGCAACTCACGAGCGTCGTGTGGTGTTTTTTGACTTAGATGGAACATTGCATCAACAGGATATGTTTGGCAGTTTTCTGCGCTACTTACTGCGCCGACAGCCGCTGAATGCGTTACTTGTTCTGCCGCTGTTGCCGGTAATTGTCATTGCATTATTAATCAAGGGGCGAGCGGCACGTTGGCCGATGAGTTTGCTGCTATGGGGTTGTACCTTTGGTCATAGCGAAGCACGTTTACAGGCGTTACAAGCCGATTTCGTGCATTGGTTTCGCGACAATGTCACTGCTTTCCCGCTAGTGCAGGAACGTCTGACCAGCTATCTGCTAAGCTCCGATGCTGATATTTGGTTGATTACCGGTTCCCCTCAGGCTTTGGTCGAAGCGGTTTATTTCGATACGCCGTGGCTGCCACGCGTTAATCTTATCGCCAGTCAGATCCAGCGCGGCTATGGTGGCTGGGTGCTGACCATGCGCTGTCTCGGTTATGAAAAAGTCGCGCAACTGGAACGCAAAATCGGCACACCGCTGCGGCTGTACAGTGGCTATAGCGACAGTAATCAGGACAATCCGCTACTCTATTTTTGTCAGCATCGCTGGCGGGTAACGCCTCGCGGTGAACTCCAGCAACTGGAATAGAGTAAAGCATAGCGTCTGTGTATAATGCGCCGCGCTTTTATAACCGGAGTTTTCTTTTTGTCTGAAGTCGAATTTAGCCACGAATACTGGATGCGTCATGCGCTGACGCTGGCGAAACGTGCCTGGGGCGAGCGAGAAGTGCCGGTCGGCGCGGTATTAGTGCATAACAATCGCGTAATCGGCGAAGGATGGAATCGTCCGATTGGCCGTCATGATCCTACTGCACATGCAGAAATCATGGCGCTGCGGCAAGGAGGGCTGGTGTTGCAGAATTATCGCCTGATCGACGCCACGTTGTATGTCACGCTGGAGCCATGCGTGATGTGCGCCGGAGCGATGATTCACAGCCGCATTGGTCGCGTAGTCTTTGGCGCTCGTGATGCGAAAACTGGTGCCGCCGGATCATTAATGGATGTGCTGCACCATCCTGGTATGAATCATCGAGTGGAAATTACGGAAGGAATACTGGCAGATGAGTGCGCGGCGCTACTCAGCGATTTTTTCCGAATGCGCCGCCAGGAAATCAAAGCGCAGAAAAAAGCGCAACCCGCTACAGATTAATTTCGTTTCTCTTCACTTCCCTTCCTGGAAAACAGTAGAGAAGGGGAGTGCGTCAGATAATTAGATGACGACTGCGAAAGAAACGAGAGAAAGGGAAATTTTCCCTTTCCTAATTCAGCAGGTGATACCGCCGGATAATCCTGCGCCAGTTGCATCGCCGCTTCTGTAGCCTGCTTCTCTTTCTCTTGCAGATAACCCACCAGGCTAATCTGATACTTACGAATATTTTCGACATAAGCATAGGCTTCATGCCCACGCGCGTAGCCGTAAGTCAGCTTGCTGTAATAGGGTTTCTGGCTAAGTAAAGGCAGACGCTGTTTGACATCGGCCCAACTGTCAGGATTGCCTTTGGTTTTTGCCGTCAGGGCGCGGGCGTCCAGCATATGTGCATAGCCCATATTATAGGCGGCGAGCGCAAACCAGATCCGCTCATTTTCTGGCACGCTCTCTGGCACTTTACTCATCATATTCTGTAAGTAATGCGCGCCGCCGCTGATGCTTTGTTCGGCATCAGTGCGGTCGGTAATGCCCAGGCTTTGCGCGGTATTTTTGGTTAACATCATCATGCCGCGTACACCGGTCGGCGAAGTGGCCTGTGCATCCCAGTGCGATTCCTGATAAGCAATCGCGGCCAGCAAACGCCAGTCAATTTCTTCGGCGTATTTCTCAAACAGCGGCTTTAACTGCGGCAGTACTGCATCAACGGCGCGTAAAAATGTGCGCGTATCAACGTAATCAAAATCATCGCCATGTCCGAGATATTTCTCTTCAATACGCGCCAGTGTGCCGTCCTCATTCATTTCATTGAAGAAGTCGAGCAGAGCCGCAGAAAGCGTATTATCGTTATCTAATTGACTAAACCAGGTTACCGGTTGTTCATCGGTGATATCCAGTGCCACAGCAAGTTCCGGGTGAACGCGCTGAAACAGGCTGATAGCGACAGAATCGGCAATGGTGTAATCCAGCTTACCTTCGATAACATCTTCCATTAACTCCACAGAACCTTTTCTGTCGTCCACTTTCCAGCTTAATTCCGGGAACTTAGTCTCTTTCAGTTTTTGCAGATCGTTAATGACAACATGCCCGGGAGCGACGGACAACTGTTCCGCCGTCAGATTGCCCAGCGTCCGTGGTCGATACTGACCTACTTTATAGACCAGTTGTTGTGAAACGGAATAATAGGTTGGGCCAGGCTGATAATTTTTAACCCTTTCGCTGTTATAGACCAGTCCCGCCGCCAGCAGATCGGCATCACCGTTATCGAGATCGTCAAACAACTGGCTGATGTTCTGCCGTACGGTGACTTTCAGTTTTACGCCGAGGTAATCGGCAAACTGTTTTGCCAGTTCGTAATCCAGGCCAAAAGGTTTACCGTTGATTTCGTTATATGTCAGGGGAGTATGAATGGTGCTCACGCGCAACTCTCCCCGCGCTTGAATGGCGGCGATACGATTGTCGGCTTTACCAAACCAGGGAATGGATGGCCAGAGAGCGACCGCGAGAAGCAGTGCCAGAATGCCGATGAACAGATAATTAATCTTTAATTTTTTCAATTAGTTAATTCTCTGTGTCGTGCGCGTCCCAGCCTGAAAGATCGTAATGCTATTGAAAGGTTTACTCATAAATGAGCGGCATTTTGCGTAAACTTGCGCCAGTTGGCAACTTATTACAGAGATTGGCGGCACGCGTTGCTAATTCATGAGGGCGATTTTATTTCCACGCAAACGGTTTCGTCAGCGCATCAGATTCTTTATAATGACGCCCGTTTCCCCCCCTTGGGTACACCGAAAGCTTAGAAGACGAGAGACTTATGATGGAAATTCTGCGTGGTTCGCCTGCATTGTCGGCATTCCGAATCAACAAACTGCTGGCACGTTTTCAGGCTGCCAGGCTCCCGGTTCACAACATTTACGCCGAGTATGTCCATTTTGCTGACCTCAATGCGCCGTTAAACGATGATGAGCACGCACAACTTGAACGCCTGCTGAAATATGGCCCGGCACTCGCCAGCCACGCCCCGCAAGGTAAACTCCTGCTGGTGACCCCGCGTCCAGGCACCATCTCTCCCTGGTCTTCGAAAGCGACCGATATCGCCCATAACTGCGGGCTGCAACAGGTAAACCGCCTTGAGCGCGGCGTTGCTTACTATGTAGAAGCCGGTACGCTGACCAATGAACAATGGCAGCAGGTCACCGCTGAACTGCATGACCGCATGATGGAAACGGTCTTTTTTGCTTTAGATGATGCAGAGCAACTGTTTGCTCATCATCAACCGACTCCGGTTACCAGCGTTGATTTGCTGGGGCAGGGGCGTCAGGCGCTAATCGACGCTAACCTGCGTCTTGGCCTGGCACTGGCGGAAGATGAAATTGACTATCTGCAGGATGCTTTCACGAAGCTTGGTCGTAACCCGAACGACATAGAGCTTTATATGTTCGCCCAGGCGAACTCTGAGCACTGCCGTCATAAGATTTTTAACGCCGATTGGATTATCGACGGTGAACAGCAACCGAAATCGCTGTTCAAGATGATCAAAAACACCTTCGAAACCACACCGGATCACGTTCTCTCTGCTTATAAAGATAACGCCGCCGTAATGGAAGGTTCTGAAGTGGGCCGCTACTTTGCTGACCACGAAACAGGTCGCTACGACTATCATCAGGAACCGGCGCACATCCTGATGAAAGTAGAAACCCACAACCACCCGACGGCGATTTCTCCGTGGCCGGGCGCGGCGACTGGTTCCGGCGGCGAAATCCGTGATGAAGGCGCAACCGGACGCGGCGCGAAGCCGAAAGCCGGCCTGGTCGGTTTCTCCGTATCCAACCTGCGTATCCCTGGCTTTGAACAGCCGTGGGAAGAAGATTTCGGTAAGCCTGAACGTATTGTTACTGCACTGGATATCATGACCGAAGGCCCGCTGGGCGGCGCGGCGTTTAACAATGAATTTGGTCGTCCGGCACTGAACGGCTATTTCCGTACGTATGAAGAAAAAGTGAACAGCCACAACGGCGAAGAGCTGCGCGGTTATCACAAACCGATCATGCTGGCGGGCGGGATCGGCAATATTCGCGCCGATCACGTACAAAAAGGTGAGATCAACGTCGGCGCGAAGCTGGTCGTTCTCGGCGGCCCGGCAATGAACATCGGCCTTGGCGGCGGCGCGGCGTCTTCCATGGCGTCTGGTCAGTCTGATGCCGACCTCGATTTTGCTTCCGTACAGCGCGATAACCCGGAGATGGAGCGTCGTTGCCAGGAAGTGATCGACCGTTGCTGGCAGTTGGGTGATGCCAACCCAATTCTGTTTATCCATGACGTTGGCGCGGGCGGTCTTTCTAACGCCATGCCGGAACTGGTGAGCGACGGCGGACGCGGCGGTAAATTCGAACTGCGCGATATTCTGAGCGATGAACCGGGCATGAGCCCGCTGGAAATCTGGTGTAACGAATCCCAGGAACGCTACGTGCTGGCGGTTGCAGCCGATCAGTTACCGCTGTTTGACGAATTGTGTAAACGTGAACGTGCGCCATACGCGGTGATTGGTGAAGCGACCGAAGAACTGCATCTTTCTCTGCACGATCGTCATTTTGATAATCAGCCAATCGATCTGCCGCTGGACGTGCTGCTTGGCAAAACGCCGAAGATGACCCGCGATGTACAAACGCTGAAAGCGAAGGGCGATGCGCTGGCTCGTGAAGGGATCACCATTGCTGACGCGGTGAAACGCGTGCTGCATCTGCCGACTGTGGCAGAGAAAACCTTCCTTGTGACCATTGGCGACCGCAGCGTAACCGGCATGGTGGCGCGCGATCAGATGGTGGGTCCGTGGCAGGTGCCGGTCGCTAACTGCGCGGTCACTACCGCCAGCCTCGACAGCTATTACGGTGAAGCGATGGCAATTGGCGAACGTGCGCCGGTTGCGCTGCTGGATTTCGCCGCCTCTGCCCGTCTGGCAGTTGGTGAAGCGTTAACCAACATCGCCGCTACGCAGATTGGCGATATCAAACGCATCAAACTTTCCGCCAACTGGATGGCGGCTGCAGGTCATCCTGGCGAAGATGCGGGTCTGTATGAAGCCGTAAAAGCGGTGGGTGAAGAGCTTTGCCCGGCGCTCGGCCTGACTATTCCGGTGGGTAAAGACTCCATGTCGATGAAAACCCGCTGGCAGGAAGGTAACGAAGAGCGCGAAATGACGTCGCCGCTGTCACTGGTCATTTCTGCATTTGCCCGCGTGGAAGATGTGCGTCACACCATCACGCCGCAGCTTTCTACCGAAGATAACGCACTGCTGCTGATTGATTTGGGCAAAGGCAATAACGCGCTGGGCGCAACGGCGCTGGCGCAGGTTTATCGTCAGCTTGGCGACAAACCGGCAGATGTACGTGACGTCGCGCAACTGAAAGGCTTCTATGAGGCGATTCAGGCGCTGGTTGCACAGCGTAAGTTGCTCGCGTATCACGACCGCTCTGACGGTGGCCTGCTGGTAACGCTGGCGGAAATGGCGTTTGCCGGTCATTGCGGTATTGAAGCGGATATCGCCACTCTGGGTGACGATCGCCTGGCGGCGTTGTTTAACGAAGAGCTGGGGGCAGTGATTCAGGTACGTGCCGCTGACCGTGAAGCGGTCGAAGCCGTACTGGCACAGTATGGCCTTGCTGATTGCGTCCATTATGTCGGCCAGGCGGTATCTGGCGACCGTTTTGTGATTACCGCCAACGGGCAGGCTGTATTCAGCGAAAGCCGTACTACGTTGCGTGTCTGGTGGGCAGAAACCACCTGGCAGATGCAGCGCCTGCGTGACAACCCGGAGTGTGCCGATCAGGAGCATCAGGCGAAATCTAATGACGCCGATCCGGGTCTGAATGTGAAATTGTCGTTCGATATCAACGAAGATGTGGCGGCACCGTTTATTGCTACTGGCGCGCGCCCGAAAGTTGCCGTACTGCGTGAGCAGGGCGTGAACTCGCATGTGGAAATGGCGGCAGCGTTCCACCGTGCGGGCTTCGATGCTATCGACGTGCATATGAGCGACCTGCTGGCTGGACGCACTGGCCTGGAGGATTTCCACGCTCTGGTGGCGTGCGGTGGTTTCTCCTACGGTGATGTGCTGGGTGCCGGTGAAGGTTGGGCGAAATCAATCCTGTTCAATAATCGTGTACGCGATGAGTTTGCAACCTTCTTTCACCGTCCGCAAACGCTGGCGCTGGGGGTATGTAACGGTTGCCAAATGATGTCTAATCTGCGTGAACTGATCCCGGGTAGCGAGTTGTGGCCACGTTTTGTGCGTAACACCTCCGATCGCTTTGAAGCGCGTTTCAGCCTGGTAGAAGTAACCCAAAGCCCGTCGCTGCTGTTGCAGGGGATGGTGGGTTCACAGATGCCGATTGCCGTTTCTCACGGTGAAGGGCGTGTTGAAGTACGCGATGCGGCGCATCTGGCAGCACTGGAAAGCAAAGGGCTGGTGGCGCTGCGTTATGTCGATAACTTCGGCAAGGTCACCGAAACTTACCCGGCTAACCCGAACGGTTCCCCGAACGGTATTACGGCGGTCACGACTGAAAGCGGTCGTGTCACCATTATGATGCCGCACCCGGAGCGTGTTTTCCGTACTGTCAGCAACTCCTGGCATCCGGAAAACTGGGGCGAGGATGGTCCGTGGATGCGTATTTTCCGCAATGCGCGTAAGCAGCTGGGTTAAGGTATCGGGCAATATGCGCATCGCCTGATGCGCTATGCTTACCTGGTTGGCTCGGTTAGTTTTGCAATATATTGAATTCGCAAGATTTTGTAGGCAGGATAAAGCGTTTACGCTGCATCCGGCATTACACAACCACTTAGCTAACAGTTATAAGCTCCCAGCTCCGGGAGCTTTTTTGTGTCTGTAAATCACGACAATGTGTGAGTTATCGTGTCGCTTATAGGTGACACTTAACTTATTGATTTAATTTAAAACGAATAATTTTAGCTTCAGATGTCTCTTTTAAGCGACACAGTGGCTGATTTATAGCCAAACAGTGGGGCAGCCATTAATCCATCAAACTCACGCTTTATCAGTACGTTATCAAACCATTTTATTTATTGGCACAGTTACTGCATAATAATAACCAGTGGCTCATTCATCCGCTTATGTCAGCCCCTTCGGGACGTGCTACATAAAATTAGAATGACGCACAACAAGGTGCCTGCCGTCCAACTTCTGATATCAGCTTAGCTATATCAACCATCGGGCGAAACGTCGAGTTAGGCACCGCCTTATTCCACAACAAAGCCGGGTAATTCCCGGCTTTGTTGTATCTGAACGTCCCCTCGGTTAGCATCACTCTATTCGCGTCTGACGAGAGTAACACCTTGAAACGCTGGCCCGTTTTTCCCCGCTCATTACGACAACTGGTAATGCTGGCATTCTTGCTCATTTTGCTCCCTCTGTTGGTACTGGCATGGCAAGCCTGGCAAAGCCTGAATGCGCTTAGCGATCAGGCGGCGCTGGTTAACCGCACTACGCTTATCGATGCCCGGCGCAGTGAAGCGATGACCAACGCGGCGCTGGAGATGGAGCGTAGCTACCGTCAGTATTGCGTGCTGGACGACCCTACGCTTGCGAAGGTTTATCAAAGCCAGCGCAAGCGTTACAGCGAAATGCTCGATGCCCACGCAGGTATGCTGCCGGACGATAAACTTTACCAGGCATTGCGTCAGGATTTGAATAATCTGGCTCAACTTCAGTGTAACAACAGCGGTCCTGATGCTGCCGCCGCCGCGCGTCTGGAAGCCTTCGCCAGTGCCAATACCGAAATGGTACAAGCCACTCGCACTGTGGTGTTCTCTCGCGGGCAGCAGTTACAACGCGAAATCGCCGAACGTGGGCAATATTTTGGTTGGCAGTCGCTGGTGCTATTTCTGGTGAGTCTGGTGATGGTGTTGCTTTTCACGCGGATGATTATCGGCCCGGTGAAAAATATTGAACGGATGATCAACCGTCTGGGGGAGGGGCGCTCACTGGGCAATAGCGTTTCGTTCAGTGGACCGAGTGAATTACGCTCGGTTGGGCAACGTATTCTTTGGTTAAGTGAGCGCCTGTCATGGCTGGAATCCCAACGCCATCAATTTTTAAGACATTTATCTCATGAATTAAAAACGCCACTGGCGAGTATGCGCGAGGGCACTGAATTACTGGCTGACCAGGTTGTCGGGCCGCTTACGCCAGAGCAAAAAGAGGTGGTGAGCATTCTTGATAGCAGTAGCCGCAATTTGCAAAAACTGATCGAACAACTGCTTGATTACAACCGTAAACAGGCGGACGGCGCGGTGGAGCTGGAGAACGTAGAGCTGGCACCGCTGGTAGAGATGGTGGTTTCCGCTCACAGCTTGCCAGCACGGGCTAAAATGATGCATACCGACGTCGATCTCAAAGCAACAACTTGCCTGGCGGAGCCAATGCTGCTGATGAGCGTACTGGATAATCTTTACTCCAATGCGGTGCACTACGGGGCTGAATCCGGTAACATTTGCCTTCGCAGTAGTTTACATGGTGCGCGGGTTTATATTGATGTCATCAATACAGGCACGCCCATTCCGCAAGAGGAGCGCGCCATGATCTTCGAACCCTTTTTTCAGGGAAGCCACCAGCGAAAAGGGGCGGTGAAGGGCAGCGGTCTGGGATTAAGCATTGCCAGGGATTGTATTCGCCGTATGCAGGGGGAACTGTATCTGGTCGACGAGAGCGGGCAAGATGTTTGTTTCCGCATTGAATTACCGTCGTCGAAAAACACGAAATAATGTTAAGAGCCTATCCCATCAGGCTATTTTATTTGCCAGTTTGGCTCCGGGCGGTGCTCGAAATCCTCACGTACTACGTGTACGCTCCGGTTTCTCCGCGCTGTCCGTGTCCAAACTGCCTGCAACGATTACGCCTACAGGGAAAGGCTCTAAGTCTGGTGAATATGCGACACATTTTTCAACGATTATTGCCCCGACGGCTGTGGCTGGCGGGGTTGCCTTGTCTGGCGTTGCTGGGTTGTGTGCAGAGTCACGATAAGCCTGCCATAGATACGTCAGCAGAAGAAAAAATTCCGGTTTATCAACTGGCTGATTATCTTTCTACCGAATGTAGCGACATCTGGGCGCTGCAAGGTAAATCAACCGAAACTAATCCGCTTTACTGGCTACGGGCGATGGATTGCGCCAACCGTTTAATGCCAGCGCAGTCGCGCCAGCAAGCCCGTAAGTATGGCGATGGCAGCTGGCAAAATACCTTTAAACAGGGGATTTTGCTGGCCGACGCTAAAATCACGCCGTATGAGCGTCGCCAGATGGTCGCGCGCATAGACGCGTTAAACACCGAGATCCCGGCGCAGGTTCGCCCGCTGTATCAACTCTGGCGCGACGATCAGGCGTTACAATTGCAACTGGCACAAGAGCGCCAACGCTACAGTAAACTCCAGCAGTCCAGCGACAGCGAGCTGGATACTTTGCGCCAGCAGCATCACTTTCTACAGCAACAACTGGAACTCACCACTCGCAAGCTGGAAAACCTGACCGATATTGAACGTCAGCTCTCGACCCGCAAACCGACCGGAAATTTCGCGCCGGACACACCGCACGAGAGCGAAACGCCCGCACCATCTACCAGTGAGGTCACCCCTGATGAGCCATAAACCTGCGCATTTATTATTGGTCGATGACGATCCGGGATTGCTGAAACTGCTTGGCCTGCGCTTGACCAGCGAAGGCTACAGCGTGGTCACGGCGGAAAGTGGCGCTGAAGGATTACGGGTACTGAATCGCGAAAAAGTAGATTTAGTCATCAACGACCTGCGGATGGATGAAATGGACGGTATGCAACTGTTTGCTGAAATCCAGAAAGTGCAGCCGGGAATGCCAGTAATTATTCTTACCGCGCATGGTTCCATTCCCGATGCCGTTGCCGCGACACAGCAGGGCGTGTTCAGTTTCCTCACCAAACCTGTTGATAAAGACGCGTTGTATCAGGCAATTGACGATGCACTGGAACAATCCGCGCCAGCCACAGACGAACGCTGGAGTGAGGCGATTGTTACCCGCAGTCCACTGATGTTGCGTTTGCTGGAACAGGCGCGGCTGGTGGCGCAATCAGATGTTAGCGTTTTGATTAACGGTCAGAGCGGCACCGGGAAAGAGATTTTCGCCCAGGCTATCCACAACGCCAGCCCGCGCAACAGCAAACCATTTATTGCTATTAACTGTGGCGCATTGCCCGAGCAGTTGCTGGAGTCGGAGCTGTTTGGTCATGCACGCGGCGCGTTTACCGGCGCTGTCAGCAATCGCGAGGGCTTATTCCAGGCGGCGGAAGGCGGTACGTTATTTCTCGATGAGATTGGCGATATGCCCGCGCCTTTGCAGGTCAAACTGCTGCGCGTGTTGCAGGAGCGCAAAGTACGCCCGCTGGGCAGCAACCGCGATATTGATATCGACGTGCGGATTATTTCCGCCACTCACCGCGACCTGCCAAAAGCGATGGCGCGCGGGGAGTTTCGCGAAGATCTTTATTACCGCCTCAACGTTGTCAGCCTGAAAATTCCGGCACTGGCGGAGCGCACGGAAGATATTCCACTGCTGGCAAATCACTTGTTGCGCCAGGCAGCAGAGCGACATAAACCCTTTGTTCGCGCGTTCTCCACCGATGCAATGAAACGCCTGATGACCGCCACCTGGCCAGGTAATGTTCGCCAGTTGGTCAACGTGATTGAACAGTGCGTGGCGCTGACCTCATCCCCGGTAATTAGTGATGCGCTGGTGGAGCAGGCGCTGGAGGGCGAAAACACCGCGTTGCCAACCTTTGTTGAGGCGCGTAATCAGTTTGAACTCAATTACTTGCGCAAGCTTCTGCAAATCACTAAAGGTAACGTCACCCATGCGGCGAGAATGGCGGGGCGCAACCGGACAGAATTTTATAAACTGCTTTCCCGACACGAGCTGGATGCAAACGATTTCAAGGAATGAATTGGCGTAATGTGTTACGTTTAGCAGATCAGAAGACAGGCGACCTTTTCAAGGAATAGCATGAAAAAGATTGATGCGATTATTAAACCCTTCAAGCTGGACGATGTCCGCGAAGCACTGGCTGAAGTCGGCATTACCGGCATGACAGTCACCGAGGTGAAAGGTTTTGGCCGCCAGAAAGGCCATACCGAGCTGTATCGTGGCGCGGAGTATATGGTGGATTTTCTGCCGAAGGTGAAAATTGAGATTGTCGTACCAGACGACATTGTCGATACCTGTGTCGATACCATTATTCGCACGGCGCAAACCGGCAAGATCGGTGACGGTAAAATCTTCGTCTTTGACGTGGCACGGGTCATTCGTATCCGTACCGGTGAAGAGGACGACGCGGCAATTTAAACCGCGTCAGGGTTGCCGGATGTTTCCATCCGGCAATATCAAATCACAGCACCTTATGCGGGCCAAAGCATTCGTAATGAATGTTTTCCTGCTTCACGCCCAGATCCACTAACTGTTTCGCGGTAAACTGCATGAAGCCCACCGGACCGCAGAGATAGAACTGCATGGCCGGATCGCTGAACGCACCTTCCAGTTTGCTTAAATCTATCAGACCTTCGCTATCAAACTGGCCTTTCGCGCGATCGGCCTCGCTCGGCTGACGATACCAGGTGTGTGCGGTAAAGCGCGGCAGTGATTGTCCCAGTTCCTTAACTTCATCAGCAAAGGCGTGAACATCGCCATTTTCTGCTGCATGGAACCAGTTCACCTGGGCGCTATGGCCTGCTTTTGCCAGCGTATCGAGCATAGCCAGCATTGGCGTCTGACCGACACCAGCAGAGATTAAGGTTACCGGTGTGTCATTTGTCACATCCATAAAGAAATCACCCGCCGGAGCCACCAGCTTCACGACATCGCCAACATTGGCGTGATTGTGCAGCCAGTTAGAAACCTGTCCGCCGTCTTCGCGTTTCACCGCAATACGATAGCCTTTGCCATCAGGTTTACGGGTCAAAGAGTACTGACGAATTTCCTGATGCGGGAAACCTTCCGGTTTCAGCCAGACACCGAGATATTGCCCCGGACGGTATTCTGCCACTGCGCCACCGTCGACTGGTTCCAGTTCGAAGCTGGTGATAAGCGCACTGCGCGGTGTTTTAGCCACAATGCGGAAATCGCGAGTACCTTCCCAGCCACCGGCTTTGCTGGCGTTTTCGTTATAGATTTCTGCCTCGCGATTGATAAATACATTTGCCAGCACGCCATAGGCTTTCCCCCACGCGTCCAGCACTTCCTGACCCGGGCTGAACATTTCGTCCAGCGTCGCCAACAGGTGTTCGCCAACGATGTTGTACTGCTCCGGTTTGATCTGGAAACTGGTGTGTTTCTGCGCGATTTTTTCTACCGCTGGCAGCAGCGCAGGCAGGTTTTCAATATTACTGGCGTAGGCGGCAATAGCGTTAAACAGGGCTTCACGTTGATCACCATTACGCTGGTTACTCATGTTAAAAATTTCTTTGAGTTCTGGGTTATGAGTAAACATACGGTCGTAGAAATGGGCGGTTAATTTTGGCCCCGTTTCCACCAGTAAAGGGATGGTGGCTTTTACTGTAGCGATGGTTTGAGCGTCAAGCATATGGTCTTCCTTTTTTTGCATCTTAATTGATGTATCTCAAATACATCTTATAAAAAATAGCCCTGCAATGTAAATGGTTCTTTGGTGTTTTTCATCAAGAATGTGATGAAGTGAAAAATTTGCATCACAAACCTGAAAAGAAATCCGTTTCCGGTTGCAAGCTCTTTATTCTCCAAAGCCTTGCACAGTCTGAAGGTAATCGTTTGCGTAAATTCCTTTGTCAAGACCTGTTATCGCACAATGATTCGGTTATACTGTTCGCCGTTGTCCATCAGGACCGCCTATAAAGGCCAAAAATTTTATTGTTAGCTGAGTCAGGAGATGCGGATGTTAAAGCGTGAAATGAACATTGCCGATTATGATGCCGAACTGTGGCAGGCTATGGAGCAGGAAAAAGTACGTCAGGAAGAGCACATCGAACTGATCGCCTCCGAAAACTACACCAGCCCGCGCGTAATGCAGGCGCAGGGTTCTCAGCTGACCAATAAATATGCTGAAGGTTATCCGGGCAAACGCTACTACGGCGGTTGCGAGTATGTTGATATCGTCGAACAACTGGCGATCGATCGCGCGAAAGAACTGTTCGGCGCTGACTACGCTAACGTCCAGCCGCACTCCGGCTCTCAGGCTAACTTTGCGGTCTACACCGCGCTGCTGGAACCAGGTGATACCGTTCTGGGTATGAACCTGGCTCATGGCGGTCACCTGACTCACGGTTCTCCGGTTAACTTCTCCGGTAAACTGTACAACATCGTTCCTTACGGTATTGATGCTACCGGTCATATCGACTACGCAGATCTGGAAAAACAAGCCAAAGAACACAAGCCGAAAATGATTATCGGTGGCTTCTCTGCTTATTCCGGTGTGGTTGACTGGGCGAAAATGCGTGAAATCGCTGACAGCATCGGTGCTTACCTGTTCGTTGATATGGCGCACGTTGCGGGTCTGGTTGCCGCTGGCGTCTACCCGAACCCGGTTCCTCATGCTCACGTTGTCACTACCACCACTCACAAAACCCTGGCGGGTCCGCGCGGCGGCCTGATCCTGGCGAAAGGCGGTAGCGAAGAACTGTACAAAAAACTGAACTCTGCCGTTTTCCCTGGTGGTCAGGGCGGTCCGTTGATGCACGTAATCGCTGGTAAAGCGGTTGCGCTGAAAGAAGCGATGGAGCCAGAGTTTAAAATTTACCAGCAGCAGGTCGCGAAAAACGCCAAAGCGATGGTAGAAGTGTTCCTGGAGCGTGGTTACAAAGTGGTTTCCGGCGGTACTGATAACCACCTGTTCCTGGTTGATCTGGTTGATAAAAACCTGACCGGTAAAGAAGCTGACGCCGCTCTGGGTCGTGCCAATATCACTGTGAACAAAAACAGCGTACCGAACGATCCGAAGAGCCCGTTTGTGACTTCCGGTATTCGCGTGGGTACTCCGGCGATTACGCGTCGCGGCTTCAAAGAAGCTGAAGCGAAAGAACTGGCTGGCTGGATGTGTGACGTGCTGGACAGCATCAATGATGAAGCGGTTATCGAGCGCATCAAAGGTAAAGTTCTCGACATCTGCGCACGTTACCCGGTTTACGCATAAGCGAAACGGTTAATCTGTTGAAAAAAGGCTTCCTCCGGGAAGCCTTTCTACGTTATCGCGCCATCAAATCTGGCGTAACTGTGCTTCAACATACAAATAGCCTATCCCCAGCACCTGTTGTGAGCGGCTTAATTGCCCAAAGCCAATTTGCGTCGCTTTTACGCTCGGTCCTTCGTCGCGGTCGAACGGGTTAAATCCCGTCTGGCGAATTATGGTATTAAGCCAGTTCTCGCCAAAGGCGCAACTGCGACCATACAACCAAATCTGATTAATATTAAGGATGTTGAGGAAGTTATACAGACTCAAACCAATGGCGTTGGCACTGCGGTCAACCCAACTGGTGATCCACGGTTCTCCACTCTGCCAGGCAGCGATTAATTGCGCGGTAGTCAGTTTTTCGGGATCAAGCTGAGTATTAACCGGTTGTGATTTTAGCCATACCCGCGCCTGCTTTTTAAATGCGCTTAACGAGGCGACGGTTTCCAGACAGCCGTAACGCCCGCAGTCGCAGGCGACGCCATCCGGGTTAACGATGGTGTGACCAATCTGTCCGCTACCATACAAACTGCCGCGATAAATTTGCTCGTTAATCACGAACGACGAGCCAATGCCGTAATCAACGTTGATCACGCAGAAATCCCGTCCCTGTGAATTATTTTGCCATTTCTCCGCCAGTGCCAGCATTACGCAGTCATTATCGACCATCACCCGAATGCCCAGCTTCTCTTCCAGCAGATACTTCACCTCAACTGGCGTTGTCCACGGCGCTTGCGGCATGGTTTGCGACACGCCGGTCACCGGATCAACCTGACCGTGGATTGCCAGCGCCAGGTTGATGGTACGGTTCGGCCACAATTTACGGTGGCGATGCCAGCATTTTTCGATTTCGGACAGCAGCGCCTGCGGTGTCGGTGCTTCAATCTGAAAATACTCAAATTCGCCTTTCGGACTTAGACAGGCATTAGCAACCTGACACTCAATACTGGTGGGCGTCACGTTCAGACACAGCGTCCAGTCACCTTCCGGCGCAATCAGCCATGTGCCGCTACTATGCCCGCGCGTCTGGCTTTCATCGTCGATATTCACCACCCGTTTTTCGCTTTCCAGCTCCTGCAAAATATTACTGACTGCCGGAATCGAAATTTGCGCCAGCCGGGCGAGCGTTGATTTATTGGCGCGCTTTTGCCGGTACAGCAGTTCCAGAATCACGCATTTGTTATGGTGGCGAATCTGTTGATTGTTAATGCAGGCTCTCATCTTCACTAAACCTTGTTTAGTTAATTGCGTGATTATTCCGCGAAAACATTGCCAGATTGTTCAATACACTGCCACAAATCTTTTAATTCAGTATGTCTTGTTAATATTGAGGGCACCATGACTCCAGTAAAAGTGTGGCAAGAGCGCGTTGAGATCCCTACCTATGAAACCGGGCCGCAGGATATACATCCCATGTTCCTGGAAAATCGCGTTTATCAGGGATCGTCCGGCGCGGTTTATCCCTACGGCGTGACCGATACGCTGAATGAGCAGAAAACCCTGAAATCCTGGCAGGCGGTGTGGCTGGAAAACGACTACATCAAAGTGATGATCCTGCCGGAGCTGGGCGGTCGGGTGCATCGCGCGTGGGATAACGTGAAACAGCGCGATTTTGTCTATCACAATGAAGTCATTAAACCGGCGCTGGTCGGGCTGCTGGGGCCGTGGATCTCCGGCGGGATTGAGTTTAACTGGCCGCAACACCATCGCCCGACCACCTTTATGCCCGTCGATTTCACCATTGAAGCCCATGAAGACGGTGCACAGACCGTGTGGGTTGGTGAGACGGAGCCGATGCACGGTCTACAGGTGATGACAGGCTTCACGCTGCGCCCTGACCGTGCCGCACTGGAGATTGCCAGCCGCGTCTATAACGGCAACGCCACGCCGCGTCATTTTTTATGGTGGGCCAACCCGGCAGTGAAAGGTGGGGAAGGGCATCAGAGCGTTTTTCCGCCCGATGTGACTGCGGTGTTTGATCACGGCAAACGCGCAGTTTCCGCTTTCCCCATCGCCACCGGCACCTATTACAAAGTGGACTACTCCGCCGGCGTGGACATTTCGCGTTATAAAAACGTGCCTGTTCCTACCTCATATATGGCCGAAAAATCGCAGTACGATTTTGTTGGCGCGTGGTGTCACGATGAAGATGGCGGTTTATTACACGTTGCCAACCACCACATTGCGCCGGGTAAAAAACAGTGGAGCTGGGGACACAGTGAATTTGGCCAGGCGTGGGATAAGAGCCTGACCGACAATAACGGCCCGTATATCGAGCTGATGACCGGCATTTTTGCTGATAACCAGCCCGATTTTACCTGGCTTGATGCTTACGAAGAGAAGCGTTTCGAGCAGTATTTCCTGCCTTACCATTCTCTGGGCATGGTGCAAAACGCCTCCCGCGATGCGGTGATTAAATTACAGCGTAGCGAGCGGGGGATTGAGTGGGGGCTGTATGCTATCTCCCCGTTGAACGGATACCGTCTGGCGATCCGCGAAATCGGCAAGCGCGAAGCGTTACTTAACGATGCCGTTGCCCTGACGCCAGCGACCGCCATCCAGGGCGTGTTGCACGGTATTGAGCCGGACAGATTGACCATCGAACTTTCCGATGCTGACGGCAATATTGTTCTGAGTTATCAGGAACATCAGCCGCAAGAGTTGCCGCTGCCGGACGTTGCCAAAGCGCCACTGGCAGCGCAAGACATTACCAGTACAGATGAAGCCTGGTTTATCGGTCAGCATCTGGAGCAATACCATCATGCCAGCCGTTCACCGTTCGATTACTACCTGCGCGGCGTGGCGCTGGACCCGCTGGATTATCGCTGTAACCTGGCGCTGGCGATGCTGGAATATAACCGCGCAGATTTCCCGCAAGCGGTGGCGTATGCCAGTCAGGCGCTGAAACGCGCACATGCGCTGAACAAAAACCCGCAGTGCGGACAGGCCAGTTTGATTCGCGCCAGTGCTTACGAACGTCAGGGGCAATATCAACAAGCTGAAGAGGATTTCTGGCGAGCGGTCTGGAGCGGCAACAGTAAAGCGGGGGGCTATTACGGTCTGGCACGGCTGGCGGCGCGTAATGATAACTTCGACGCTGGTCTGGATTTTTGCCAACAAAGTCTGCGCGCCTGCCCAACCAATCAGCAAGTGCTGTGCCTGCATAATCTGCTGCTGGTGTTAAGCGGTCGTCAGGACAACGCGCGTTTGCAGCGCGAGAAACTGCTGCGCGATTATCCGCTGAACGCCACCCTGTGGTGGCTGAACTGGTTCGATGGTCGTACCGAGTCAGCCCTCACGCAGTGGCGTGGTCTGTGTCAGGGGCGTGACGTTAACGCCCTGATGACCGCCGGGCAACTGATTAACTGGGGAATGCCCGCCCTGGCGGCAGAGATGCTGAACGCACTGGACTGCCAGCGAACGCTGCCGCTTTATCTGCAAGCCAGTTTGTTGCCGAAAGCTGAGCGCGGCGAATTGATTGCGAAAGCCATTGACGTGTTCCCGCAGTTTGTTCGTTTCCCGAATACGCTGGAAGAAGTCGCGGCACTGGAGAGTATTGAAGAGTGCTGGTTCGCCCGTCATTTACTGGCCTGTTTCCATTACAACAAGCGCAGTTATGGCAAAGCGATAGCGTTATGGCAACGTTGCGTAGAGATGACGCCGGAGTTTGCCGACGGCTGGCGCGGGTTGGCGATCCATGCGTGGAATAAACAGCATGATTATGAACTGGCTGCCCGTTATCTTGATAATGCTTATCAACTTGCGCCGCAGGATGCTCGTCTGCTTTTCGAACGGGATTTGCTGGATAAGTTAACCGGGGCTGCACCGGAGAAACGACTGGCGCGTCTGGAAAATAATCTGGCAATTGCCCTGAAACGCGACGACATGACCGCAGAACTGCTCAATTTGTGGCATCTCACCGGTCAGGCAAACAAAGCGGCAGATATTCTCGCCACGCGCAAATTCCACCCGTGGGAAGGCGGAGAAGGGAAGGTCACCAGCCAGTTTATCCTCAATCAGTTGTTACGTGCCTGGCACCATCTTGATGCCAGACAGCCGCAGCAGGCCAGCGAACTGCTTCATGCCGCGCTGCATTACCCGGAGAATTTGAGCGAAGGCCGTTTACCGGGGCAGACTGATAATGACATCTGGTTCTGGCAGGCAGTATGCGCCAAAGCGCAGGGTGATGAAGCTGAGGCGACGCGTTGTTTACGCCTGGCGGCGACCGGCGATCGCACCATCAACATCCACAGTTATTACAACGATCAGCCAGTTGATTATCTCTTCTGGCAAGGGATGGCGCTGCGATTGCTGGGCGAACAACAAACCGCACAACAACTGTTCACTGAAATGAAACAGTGGGCACAAGAGATGGCGAAAACCAGTATCGAAGCGGATTTCTTTGCCGTCTCGCAACCCGACTTGTTGTCGCTGTATGGCGATTTACAACAGCAGCATAAAGAAAAATGCCTGATGGTGGCGATGCTGGCGGCAGCGGGATTAGGGGAGATTGCGCAATATGAATCTGCTCGCGCTGAATTGACGGCGATTAATCCGGCCTGGCCGAAAGCAGCATTATTCACCACCGTGATGCCTTTTATTTTTAACTACGTTCACTAAACCCTATTAACTGTAATCTTTGAGCGGCACGCACTGCCGCTCATCACTAAATAATTAGAATAAGCCGTTGTTAATAAAAACCCTACAGGAGGCACTATGCCTAAAAAAAGCAGAATAACCCGTAATCTATTATTAATGGCTACGCTATTAGGTAGCGCACTATTTGCCAGGGCTGCGGAAAAAGAAATGACCATTGGCGCAATATATCTTGATACTCAGGGATATTATGCCGGTGTGCGTCAGGGTGTTCAGGATGCGGCAAAAGATTCCTCAGTACAGGTTCAGTTAATAGAAACTAACGCGCAGGGCGATATTTCGAAAGAAAGTACTTTTGTTGATACGCTCGTGGGTAATGACTCCAACTTATTGATAGTGTTTTATGTTCAGATAATGCCCGATGACTTTGTCATGCAGCTCCACCGA
>NZ_SZVK01000036.1:0-47055 GCF_005280595.1 Escherichia sp. MR
ATCGGTGGAGCTGCATGACAAAGTCATCGGGCATTATCTGAACATAAAACACTATCAATAAGTTAGAGTCATTACCTCCTGAGATGATTATATTACTTTTTAAGTTATAGCAAAAAGCACCGCTTCGTGTTGTGGCAAAAAAAGTGTTGGCAGAAATAAATTTATCGGCCCCTTTTTCGACAATATAGTCAATGCTGAAAAAGGAGCTGAGTCAATCATCATTGATTTATTTTCAGAGACTTGAGGCGATAAAAAAGCACATCCGCTGTGACTTATTTCACATCATCCTGCTAAAAAATATGCTTACCGAATAGATCAACAGGCAAACTTCTTACGTTGATCCTTTTCAGGTCATTTTTTACGTGCCAGCATAGTAGCGAAACGCAGTTTAATACGATTACCGTTGGCATCGGTGCGGTGTAATTCACCGACATCTTCATTGTATTTCAATAAATCCCAGCCTTCATAATAACGACGTAGCTCTCCCTCTTTGAAGGCAAACGGAAAGCCGACGGTACATGGAAAATCAGTAGTATCCATCGCAGCCACAATCAGGTTGTAACCGCCAGGTTTAGTGCAACGTTGCATATTGCCAATCAGCCCTGGGATGGTTTTCGCCTCCAGGAACATCAGCACCACAGTAGAAAGAATAAAATCGTACTGTCCATCAAACGTGAGGCTATTCAGATCGACAACCTGAGTACGTAAATTTTCCAGATTTTCAATGGCTTTAATGCGCTCAACGTTGGCAATACTCATGGCATTTTTATCCCATGCGTCAACATCATAACCATTGGCTGCAAGGTAAAGACTGTTACGACCATTGCCACAGCCCAAGTCCAGCGTTTTCCCCGGTTTAACGATTTTCACCGCTTCCAGAACTTCGGAGTGTGTGCGGGTGAGTTCGTATTTGTTAGTAAAGTAGTTTTCGTCACGAATGATCATTCTTTGTCCTCGGATTTCATTAAAACGGCGCGCTCAGTTCTGATTAACAATTTTCCCTGCATCAGAAGCGCGAAAGTACGGATGAGCAGTAATGCAATAATAAAATTGGTAAAGATAAACAACGGCACCGCCAGCGTATGGAAAAAACCATTATCGCTACCGCTTCCCAGATGCAAACCGGTGGTAGCCAGCGCGGAAACACCGAACGAAAAACTCCAGAATGAGGCATTAAACGGCTGTGAGAGATACCACGGCATCAGGCGCAGCATAAACAGTAATTGCAGCAGCCCATAGCCAAAGAGCATTTTCGCCAGCGTGTCCCCCTCGCCGCCGTTGACGCTTAACCAGGCACTACAGGCCACCAGAGCCGGAGCGAGTTGAATGCCAAGCGATGTCCGCAGCGCCGTGGGTAATTCTCCCGAGCTGCGCAGTCGTTGAAGGATCACCGGTTCAAGGCTTAACCAGGAGAAGACGCCAGCGCCTAAAAATACCAGTCCGGCATCGGTATAACCCAGCGCACCGCAGGCCATCGCGCTGATAAAGTTATTGGCAACCGTCGGCAAATAAAGCCCTGGTGTCGTCGCTTCTTCTGGGTGAGAACCACGCCATAATCCGGCAGTTTGCCAGGCAGCGTAAACCAGTTGAATCACTACCCCAACGCTGAACAGACACACCGCCAGCGTGCGAAACCACGGGACAAAACCAATCGCCACCAGCATCGTCGTTGCCGGAAACAAACTCACAAAACTGCTCATCACCGGATGGCGAACTTCCGCCAGCACGCTTTGCGGAAAGCGCATCAGTCGGGTAATGAATGCGGTGGTCAATAATCCCCAGATGATCATCGCCAGAATCACCAGCCCATCCCCCAACCAGTGACTAACCTGCCAAACCTGGCTGGCATAGCGCCAGGCAAATCCCATCCCTATCGTCCCCAACACAATGCCAAAATAACCTGCCGGTAAATTGAGCACTTTATCGCTCTGCATCTTGTTACTCATTTTGTTTAATTTATAAAGTATATTTGAAATGCATTTTATGGAAATTTCTCAAACATAGCCAGAGTCGCAGAATTTGCTACGGTTATAGTAAGTCACCTGCGGGAAAACGCTATGCGCAAATATCGTCTAAGTGAAGAGCAACGAGCCTTTAGTTATCAGGAAGATGGCTTCAAAAAAAGTGTGCTATTACGGCAGATTATTGCCATAGCCGATTTTAATGATGTGATAGCAGGGACGGCTGGTGGTTGGATCGATAGCGAAACTGTGCTGGCGCAGGAAGGTAATTGCTGGATTTACGACCAGAATGCTCTTGCGTTCGGCGGAACGGTGATTTCCGGTAATACGCGTATTACCGGCGCCAGCGTGCTATGGGGAGAGGTTTGCACGACGGATAACACCTGGATCGATAACAGTGAAATCAGCCAGGGCGTCCATGTAAGTGACAGTGTCACCATTCGTGATTCAATAGTTTGCGGTCAGTGCAGAATTTTTGGTCAGGTCTGTATCGATCAACATTCAATGATCGTCGCCACACAAGGCTTAACGCCCGACCACCATCTTCTGCTACAAATTTATGACCGCGCCAGCGTCAGCGCCTCACGCGTTGTCCATCAGGCGCAAATTTATGGCGATGCCGTCGTCCGCCATGCTTTTATTGAGCATCGTGCCGAAGTTTTTGATTTTGCGCGTATTGAAGGTAATGAAGAAAACAACGTCTGGCTGTGCGACTGTGCGAAAGTCTACGGTCACGCACGTGTGATTGCCGGAACTGAAGAAGATGCGATTCCAACAATTCATTACAGCTCACAGGTGGCGGAATATGCCATTGTAGAAGGCAATTGCGTGTTAAAACATCATGTCCTGATTGGCGGAAATGCCGTTGTGCATGGCGGTCCGGTTCTACTTGACGATCACGTTATAATACAAGGAAAGAGCCGTATTTCAGGTGCGGTAATGATTGAAAACCATGTGGAGATAACCGACCACGCCGTCGTTGAAGCCTTTGGTGGCGACACCATTCATGTCCGTGGTCCAAAAGTCATTAACAGTGAGGAACGTATTACGCGAACGCCGCTGGCTGGGTTATTGTGAATCGATAATGCGCGCGTATAAATTCACATCATCATAGACATCATTCAGGAACTCAGCCTGTTTCAGGCAACCTTCCAGGCTAAAACCATTGCGCAAGGCAACCTGGTTGCTTTGCGGGTTGTCCACCCGACATTTGATCACAAAGCGTCTAAGTTCACCAGACTGGGCGTAATGGTGAATCAATGCCTGTAGCGCCTGAGAAATGATCCCCTGTCCCTGATGGGATTCGTCCAGCCAGTAGCCGATTTCGGCGGTTTTATTTAGCGGTTCAATTCGATTAAAAGAGATAACGCCGACGAGTTCATTTTCTTTGAAGATCATGAACATTTTGGCGTAACCGCGTTGATGCAACATCATATTACCCTGCACCGTTTTTCGCGTGTCCTCTTCGCTGTGAACAAACTGCGGCCAGTTTAGCGACTGCTGTAACCAGTTTTTATTTTTGCAGGTTAACTGATAAAGAGGTGTGACGTGACTTTCTGCAACGGCATGTAATTCAAGTGAGTCGCTTACTTTTATCGTTTCAGTCATCTTATCTCCTGTTACTCTTTGCAGTCGTTAAAAAGCCGCCTGGCAGGCGGCTTAGGAAAGTTTACACCTCTTTGACGCTCTCCTGTTGCAGGATTTTAAGCATCTCATCCTTCATTTGTAATTTCTGTTTTTTCATGCGAGCGACTTCCGCATTGTATCCTCGACCGTCAGAGCCTTCCTTTCTGGCAATTTCATGATCAAGTTTATTATGTTTATCAAACAAGGACATAAAGCGAGGATTTTCGTTTTTCAGACGGGATATTAAATCTCGATATTCTGGAAACATACGCACTCCCTGTTAGTGGCTGACAACGTGTATATGGAATATACAACATCAGATTACCCATTTAACTTGAGGAAAAATGCGAGCGGGATCGTGTTTAACCAGACGGCACCCTCCCGGAAGAAGGTGCCTAAAAAATGAAGATTAGTTCATCACGCGATCGTCAACATACTGGCGCTTATCCGGTGCTGGAGGGAAATACTGATACAGCCATGTTTCACTGATGGCATCGCCCTGGCAGCGCAAATACATACGCATATCGACCGGATCAGTTGAGTCCGAAGTCGGATACCAGTCAAACTGAATACGGTAACCATCAATCGGCTCAATGTAGAGAATTTCTATTTGTTTCGCTTCACCACTGGAAAGTGTGATAACAGGCTCAATCCCTTTCGGCGCAGCCGCTTTCAGATCACCACCGACAAAATCGACGGCAAAACGACGAGCCCATTTTTCCGGATAATGTTCACCTGGCGCCCAGCCTTCCGGGAAGCCTCCCATGCCGGTACGCGTCGCCATAACTCGTGCTAATGGACAATGAACGGGAGGCTGTGCACTCCAGTAAAGACGATACTGAAACGCCAGTTCGTCGCCCGCTTTGATTGCTTTCTCTGGTTGCCAGAAACAGACAATATTATCCAGCGTTTCTCCCGTCGTCGGGATCTCCATCAAACCGATAGTGCCCTTACCCCACTTGTTACGCGGTTCCACCCACAGACTTGGGCGTTTGTTATACCAGCCCATAATGTCCTGATAATGGGAGAAATCACGATCCAGCTGCAACAAGCCAAACCCTTTTGGATTGTTATCGGTATAGGCATTGAACTGCAATTTCTGCGGATTATTCAGCGGACGGCAGATCCACTCGCCATTGCCCCGCCACATGGAAAGACGGTCGGAATCATGGATTTGCGGATGAATGGTGTCGCACATACGACGTTCGTTAGTCCCGCAACTGAACATACTGGTCATCGGCGCGATGCCCAGTTGTTTAATGTCTTTACGCGCATACAGGTGATTTTCGACATCCATAATCACCTGGTTCTTCTCACAGTGGATGGTGAACTTGTAAGCACCAGTAATGCTGGCGCTATCGAGCAACGCATAAACGGTAAAAGTGGTCGCGCCAGGTTTTACCGTATCGAACCAGAAGGCGGTAAAGTCGGGGAACTCTTCTTTGCTGTCGGTGTAAGTGTCGATCGCCAGACCACGCGCCGACAAACCGTATTGATAAGTGTCATCAACGGCACGGAAATAACTGGCACCGAGGAAAGAAACCACGTCGCGGCGCGCCAATTCCGGTGCTTTAAATACACGGAATCCCGCAAAACCGAGATCGCTTTGCCCTTCTAATTGTTTGGTATCAACACCCGCATCGTTGTATTTAAACAATTCCGGACGGAAGTGTATTTCGCGCGCCAGATGTGTTGCTGGATCAACAGAGAACATGCGAACGCGGCGGCGAAACCCCATTCCCATATGGAAGAACTGAGCGTCCAGTTGGCGGTTCTCAACGTTATGCCAGAGTGATTTTTCGGCGTCATACTGAATGCTGTTATAAGCCTGCGGCGTCATCGTCGCCAGCGTATCGGGTAACGGGCGCGGCGCACCACGCCACGCTGTTTGCGCTAAGTCGTGCGCCATTGACTGTAAAATAGAGAAGTCAAAACGCTGGGTTTGCCCGTCGGCAATATCAGATTCTGCTGCGAACGCAGCCTGAGAAAAAAGAGAAGCAATGCCGCTAGTCCCGCACACGGCGGCCATAGCCATTGAACCTTTAATAAATCGTCTACGATCCATACCTGAAAGTGAGTCCTTCTGGTGTAGTGAATGGTCCCGCGCTGGTCGTATTCAGCGGCAAGAAAATGCTTATTAATGACCGCTCACTCTAGACAATATTTATTAATAATCCAATTGTTGAACTCAGAGAATATGCATAAATCGGCAATTTTTTTCTGTCGATGGGATGAGCCTGATTCGTTTGTAAAATCAGGCAAATTTTTGCAAAGTCGGTTGGACAGAATTTAAAGCAAACCACAGCGGCGTTTACTGCGTTCTTCCGCTTCCTGGTACAACTGAAACTCATCAAATACCGGACACCCCAGCGCCAGTTCAAAAGCCTCCCGGCTGGCATTACCGTGACTGCGCATTTGCGTTTCATTACCCAGATTCGACTGGAAGATCCCCGCAGCACTAACCGGCAGGAAATCCTCATAGGTAATAGGTTGCGCCACTACCCAACCACGTTCGATCAAAGGTTGTGGATCGTCTCCGGGATGGATCGCCTGACGATGCGCCTCACCCGATGGCGTCAGGCGATAGCGAAACCATGCCAATCCCTGCTGGCGCATCAGAAATTCACTGTCCGGAAAGGCGCTGAAGGTTTCCTGCAAATGCAGTTGGTGAGTGAGATTATCCTGTCCGATTCCGGCGTTACGCAGAAGCTCATCATACAGTTGCCGTCCTTTCGGCGTTAATGCCACACCACGTTGCTCTATCTCACCAAAGCGTGCGGTATGCGTTCCCTGCTTTTGCCCTGCAAACAACACGGTCTCTTCCAGCGCCTTAAAACTGGTCTGGCGCAGTAAAATCGGCACCTCGCGGCGCGGCGGCCCTTCGATCAGAATTTTGGGTTCAATACCGCATTCGGGCATCATCGACTGCACCCGGTCAATGTCGAGCGTGCGTGGCGTCAGGTGGTTAATATGGCAGCCAGGAAAACAGACCACATCAGCAATCAGTCGATGTTCGTTGTGCAACGCGCGATAGGTTTCTTCATCTACTGTTGCTGACTGATGCCAGCGAAACGTCTCCAGGACTTCCTGCACAAACTCCCGCGCCTGAGCTTTGCTAAAGCCGCCCTCCCGATCATATACATCTAACAGTTGCCGACAACGCGGGGTAAAGATATCGCGCTGATGTAAAATCTCCGCCGCCTTCTGGCGCAAGGTTTCGTTTTCGATGAGTTCAAGGCGAAGTAATGAGGTAAAAATCCGGAAAGGATTACGCGCCAGCGAGGCATCATCGATAGGACGAAATGCTGTGGAATGTACCGGCACGCCCGCCTGCGAGAGATCGTAATAACTGACCGGATACATCCCCATAATGGCAAATATCCGCCGTAGAGTGGCAAGCTCTTGTGCGGTGCCGACGCGAATCGCCCCATGACGTTCAACGTTAAGTCGCGCCAGTTCGTCCGCATTTACCATTTTTTCATGCAATTGGGGATTGTTTTCCAGCACAGACAGATTGACGTCAGCCACCAGTTCCAGCAGCGTACCGTACTGTGGAACTTCTTGCTGATACATGGCTGACATAGCCTGCGAAAACTGTTCCCGAATCTCATCCGCCGTGATGCTGTTCGCCATAATCTCTGCCTCCAGTGGTCAGTAATCTGGAGTGTAGGTAACCACATTTACTCTGGTGGGAAGAATTTACAAACTGTGATCTCCCCACGAAATCAGTAAAACCACGCCTGAAAACGTAACAAAATTGCTTTATATGTTAATAATATTTTGCAATCAAGTTATCATAATCAAACAACTTCACTTGTCAGCGGCACCGCTTCGTTTTTAACATCGCTTATGGAAAAAAATAGTCTGTTTAGTCAGCGCATCCGTTTGCGCCACCTTCATACTTTCGTAGCTGTCGCACAACAAGGAACTTTGGGGCGCGCGGCTGAAACCCTTAATTTGAGTCAACCTGCGCTCTCTAAGACATTGAATGAACTTGAACAATTGACAGGCACCCGCTTATTTGACCGTGGACGTCAGGGCGCGCAGCTCACCTTACCTGGCGAGCAATTTTTAACCCATGCAGTCAGAGTACTTGACGCCATCAACACCGCAGGTCAGGCGCTTAATCGTAAAGAAGGGCTTAACAATGATGTTGTAAGGGTTGGTGCGTTACCCACTGCTGCACTGGGGATCTTGCCTTCCGTTATTGGTCAGTTTCATCAGCAACAAAAAGAGACCACTCTGCAAGTTGCCACCATGAGTAACACCATGATTCTGGCAGGCTTAAAAACGGGAGAAATTGATATCGGTGTTGGCCGGATGTCAGATCCTGAACTGATGACCGGGCTTAATTACGAATTGCTGTTTCTCGAATCGCTGAAACTGGTTGTCCGGCCTAACCACCCGCTTCTTCAGGAAAACGTGACGCTAAGCCGGGTACTGGAATGGCCGGTTGTCGTATCGCCGGAAGGCACTGCGCCCCGCCAACATTCAGATGCGTTAGTACAAAGCCAGGGCTGCAAAATTCCTTCGGGTTGTATTGAAACGCTTTCAGCATCGCTTTCGCGTCAGCTTACGGTTGAATATGACTATGTGTGGTTTGTCCCTTCTGGCGCAGTAAAAGACGACCTGCGTCATGCCTCGCTGGTGGCGCTGCCTGTTCCGGGACATGGCGCAGGCGAACCGATTGGAATACTGACCCGCGTAGATGCAACGCTCTCTTCCGGCTGTCAGCTAATGATTAACGCAATTCGGAAATCAATGCCATTCTGAAAGGTGAAGGGATCTTGCGATCCCTTCTTTGACATTATCACGCCGTTGCCAAACTAACCGAGTTGCCTGCCCCTCGTTGATCCACAGGTAACGATTGTTTCTTCAGGCGGAATACATCCACAGCCTCAGTTAATCGTGTCGCCTGCTCTTCAAGCGACACCGCCGCTGCAGACGCCTCCTCCACCAGAGAGGCATTCTGTTGTGTTACTTTATCCATTTCAGAAATCGCCTGGCTAACCTGCGTTATTCCCCTGCTTTGCTCATCCGAAGCAGCGGCAATTTCCTGCATGATATGTGTGACGCTCGCCACTGCATCCACAATGGCACTCATCGTTTTACCTGCTGTTGCCACTTCATCAGCCCCTTGTCCAATCAACTCAACTGATTCGCTGATTAAGCCTTCAATTTCTTTCGCTGCCTGGGCGCTGCGACTGGCAAGTGTACGCACTTCGCTGGCAACAACCGCAAATCCGCGACCTTGCTCACCAGCTCGCGCGGCTTCAACGGCGGCATTGAGCGCCAGAATATTTGTCTGGAAAGCAATACTGTTGATCACGGCGGTGATTTCGGAAATTTTTTTCGAGCTACTGGAGATATCGCCCATCGTTTTCACCACGCCGGAAACTGTCTTCCCGCCATCGCTGGCTTTAACGGAAGCCTCTTGTGCCAGACGGCTCGCGTGGTGTGCATTATCCGCATTCTGTTTCACCGTCGCGGTGAGTTGCTCCATGCTGGCAGCGGTTTGTTCAATCGCCGCCGCCTGTTCTTCAGTGCGTGAAGAAAGGTCAGCATTGCCAGCGGAAATTTCGCTGGTGCCGCGATAAATCTCCTCCGCCCCCTGGCGTACCGTCCCGACGGTCATCACCAGCGAATGCTGCATTTTCTGTAGATGGCGGCTCAAACGTCCAATTTCACTGCGCCCCGTCGGTTCGTCGTTCATTGTCAGATCGCCACTGGCGATTTGTTCAATACGGTGCGCGGCATGTTGCAGAGGTCGAATCACAATCCGACGCAAAACAATGAAGGTCATCAGCGTCATGACCAAGGCAAGCATAAACGCACCTATCATAAACATCACACCCAGTCGAGTGCGCTGATGCGCCTGCTCCGCCAGGTGGTTCGCTCTGGCGCTACGTATTTCAACGGCTTTGTTTAATATATGGGTATAAGCATTATCCAGCGTTCGGATATGCTCACTTTCATGATTAATAATCGCTTCAAACATGCCATTTTTGGCATATTTCAGCATAGGCTGGAGGCCAGTTATATAAGCCTGAAAACGTTGATTTAATTCAGCGTTCAGAGCTTCATCTGCAGCCGTTTTCACCTGGCGATTCTGGTAAGTACGATAACCTTGCTGCGATTGTTTAATCTGCAATTCCGCTTGTGCGATATTTCGCTTCATCTCTTCCATTTCTGCGATACGGCTCGCCGCCCCGGCCTGAATCATATTGATCCGGGCTGAACGCAGATAATCAGAGCTATTTGCCAGACCGGTGCGAGTCTGGATCTCCGCAGTAGCGTCACGCTGATCGCGGTCAGCCTGCCAGAGAAAATACCCAGCCAGAGCTGAACTCAGGGCAAAAAGAAGTAATATGCCGCCCAGAATACAGGCAAATAGCGGAACCAGCCTGATGTGATATAAAAAACCTAAGCGGT
Source organism: Escherichia sp. MR (assembly GCF_005280595.1). Lineage (NCBI taxonomy): Bacteria > Pseudomonadati > Pseudomonadota > Gammaproteobacteria > Enterobacterales > Enterobacteriaceae > Escherichia > Escherichia sp. MR. The sequence continues at coordinate 10,020 of NZ_SZVK01000036.1, forward strand.
GTGAGGGTGTTGTATGCATGGTCGTTGTCTCTCTTCCAGATTTACTCCCGAGAGAGAATCATCGGCAATCGGTGGTAATTACTTACGACCAAAAACGTTTTCACTTCACATTTTTACAACATGTTATGCGTTAAGAGATCATCGGGCGCTGCAATGAATAAACTGGCGAATAAGAATGCTTTGTGAGGTGTATTGCGTGAAATTCTGGAAAGCGTTACGCAATTCCGTAAAGTGATTATTTCCCTGCTAAGAGAAACCACATAGGATGCTCGCGGGTGCCTGAGACTTTCTGTTTTCAGGCTAACCGGGAATCAGAAAGACGAAGGCCCCGACCGATATTTCTATCAACCGAGGCCGACGAATGAACCCAACAATTCAGATGTTAGCCTCTTACCCGCCATCCGGCAAGGAGAAAGGCTATGAAGCGCAACCCTCTGGTGGTGTGTCTGCTCATTATTTGTTTCACAATACTGGCATTCACACTTCTGACCCGACAAACGCTCTACGAACTGCGGTTCCGGGACGGTAATAAGGAGGTGGCGGCTCTCATGGCCTGTAAGTCCAGGTAAGGGCCAGCGCGGGGAGTTTTCCCCGCGCATCTGGCTGGCAGGTTCATTTTCTCATGGCACCCCTTTTCATACTGCAATCGGAACCTGGCTCGCATTTAATCCTGTCGTTTATGTTATCTGATTAAAATTTGCCGGAAATCGTCACGCAATTCCGTAAAGTGATTATTTCTCTGCTAAGGGAAACCACATAGGATGCTCGCGGGTGCCTGAGACTTTCTGTTTTCAGGCTAACCGGGAATCAGAAAGACGAAGGCCCCGACCGATATTTCTATCAACCGAGGCCGACGAATGAACCCAACAATTCAGATGTTAGCCTCTTACCCGCCATCCGGCAAGGAGAAAGGCTATGAAGCGCAACCCTCTGGTGGTGTGTCTGCTCATTATTTGTTTCACAATACTGGCATTCACACTTCTGACCCGACAAACGCTCTACGAACTGCGGTTCCGGGACGGTAATAAGGAGGTGGCAGCTCTCATGGCCTGTAAGTCCAGGTAAGGGCCAGCGCGGGGAGTTTTCCCCGCGCATCTGGCTGGCAGGTTCATTTTCTCATGGCACCCCTTTTTTCCTTTCAGTTAGTACATGTCTTTTTCGATGCGCTGATAGATCCATCGTTACAAACAAATTTGCCACCAGCAGTACAGTGGGATATCCCACCTTTCGAACCAGAACACGGCTTGCGCCCGGCATCGGCATAAAACGAAACAAGCATTCCCACAAACAAGATAAGTGCAATTTTTTTCATATAACCTCCATTGTTTACCAAATTTTATGTTCGGTATAAAAGTTATACGCTGGGTGGATTTGATTTCACTTAGAGAGATCAAAAATTGAGGAAATTGGATTTCAATCTTAACTGAAAGATAAATTGGTTAAATATAATCCAGATAAACACATAAAGGCTAATTATGGTTTTATTTGTCATACAAATAAATATAATAGATGCTTCCGATGTAGACCCGTATTCTTCGCCTGTACCACGGGTCTGGTTTAGTACAGGCGCTTTCTTTTATTGTCGTCAGGAACGCTTACGCGGCATCATGCGCAGAAGCGTGTTGTCCTTCCAGAAATAGTGGTGTGCCAATGCAGCAGCAGCATGTAGCCCGATAACGAAATATCCCAAATTTGCCAGCGTTTCATGCCACGACTTTAAAATATCCACCAGATCGAAATTTGGCTCTGATGTGTAAGGCATCGTTACACCGAACGCAAACCAGGGATTGCCACGGTTATACATCATCACGATACCAATCAGTGGCAACGCGATAAACAGCAGGTAAATGACCAGATGCCCAAGATGCGCAAGCCCCGTCATCATCGGTTTCGGTTTAGGCACAATTGGCGGGGTTGGGTATTTCAGTCTTAGCACAAGACGAAGCACCATTAGTACGAGAATCGAAATGCCGCAGGAAACATGGATCATGTTGATGAGCGGCCGATCGGCTCGCGGGAAAAAGCCACGAAACTCCATTGCGCAATACGCTGCAATAACCAGCAAAAAGACCAGCCAGTGAATGCCAATTTGTAACCTTGAATATTTCTTTTCCATAACATTTCCTGCTTTAAAACAATTTTCCGTTAACATAACCAGCTTTTCTTAAAATTTCATTAAATATTGTTCGCCCTTTTTCAGTACGTTACGTTTCGCTGCACGAATGTAGATTGCTCATCCCGCCATCCTGGTCTAAGCCTGGAAAGGATCAATTTTCACCCAAGAGTTCCTTACAGGAGAAAACCATGAGTAAAGTTGGCATTAACGGTTTTGGTCGTATCGGTCGACTGGTGTTGCGTCGATTACTTGAGGTCAAAAGCAACATAGACGTTGTCGCTATTAATGATCTCACATCACCGAAAATTCTCGCCTATCTACTGAAACACGATTCAAACTACGGCCCGTTCCCCTGGAGCGTTGATTTCACAGAAGACTCACTTATCGTCGATGGGAAAAGCATTGCGGTTTACGCCGAAAAAGAGGCAAAAAATATTCCGTGGAAAGCAAAAGGTGCAGAAATCATTGTCGAATGTACAGGCTTTTATACCTCTGCAGAAAAATCACAGGCGCATCTGGATGCTGGCGCCAGGAAGGTACTGATTTCCGCCCCTGCCGGTGAGATGAAAACTATCGTTTATAACGTCAATGACGACACTCTGGATGGCAACGACACCATTGTTTCCGTGGCGTCATGCACCACCAACTGTCTTGCGCCGATGGCCAAAGCCTTGCACGACAGTTTCGGAATAGAAGTCGGCACGATGACGACTATTCATGCCTATACCGGCACCCAGTCACTGGTGGATGGTCCGCGTGGTAAAGATCTACGCGCTTCACGTGCGGCGGCAGAAAATATCATTCCTCACACCACTGGCGCGGCAAAAGCCATTGGCCTGGTGATCCCGGAACTGAGCGGCAAACTGAAAGGCCATGCGCAGCGTGTACCCGTGAAAACAGGTTCGGTCACCGAACTGGTGTCTATTCTCGGGAAAAAAGTCACTGCCGAAGAGGTGAACAACGCGCTTAAAAAAGCGACAAACAATAACGAGTCATTTGGTTATACCGATGAAGAAATAGTCTCTTCCGATATCATTGGTAGCCATTTCGGTTCGGTGTTTGATGCCACGCAAACGGAGATTACCGCCGTGGGCGATCTACAACTGGTGAAAACAGTCGCCTGGTACGATAACGAATATGGGTTTGTTACCCAGCTTATTCGCACTCTCGAAAAATTCGCCAAACTCTGACAGATACAGGCGGAGAAAAATGCCTCCGCCTGTTTTACACATTATGACTGTAAATAGACTACCTGGGTTTGAAGGTACTCATGCAAGCCATGTTTACCGGTCACTAGAGCAGGCGACATTTTGTGGGCAATAGGAAGAACGGGAAGTTCCACGGCAGAATACCGGTGGTCACGCCAAGAGCACGTTTAAACAGAATAATATGATCGCTTTGAATAATTTTTCCCTCATAACGCCACGCCCACTTCGATTTCAGCCAATTGCTGGCTCTTGCCCCCTTACTCGACAATCAGCGTACTGATTTCTCTGGCGCGTTCGCGGTATTGAAGTTTAACCCGTTAAAACAATCAGATTGATGCTCAAAAGGATCTCAAGAAGATCCTTTTGAGTTTTCTAATCGTTATGCCCTACCAGTTACCATACGGATAGGTTTTCCCTTTGATGAAATCTGGTGTCTTTCCGTAATAAACATACCCGTTAGGATGTTTCGTTACCCCTTTGCATATCAGCATATCATCCCCCGTCAGGGTAAGCTGCCGTGCTGGTTGCTGGAGTACGGATGGGTTCCCGTTATCCTCAAGCCAGATCCGTACAGTACCGCCTGGAGCAAGACCAACAGCCATTCGCTTCCGGTAGTAAGGTTTACCAGGATGATACGGGTCAGGATATGCCGTAGCCATCTGCTGCCACGTCTCCCGGCTGAACCAGATCTCCGTTTCATACGCTTTCTTGTCGATAACCGAGTCCCAGCACACCGTCATTCGTACCGGCAGTGCTTTTCCCCGGTTAAAATACCCGCCATACCCCCCTATCAAATCATGCCAGCGCCCGACACTCAGATCACTGATGTCCATAGGATCTAACCGACGGAAGATACTTTCCCGAATATCCCCGTCCTCCAGGTACACCATCGTCACTAGTGCAGGCAGATTTTTCGGGTATATAAAGCTAAAATTCCAGTTATCGTAAGGCAGCTTCTTTCCCCACTGCTCCACGCCGTCTCCCAGCAGCGTCTTTACGCCTGCCCGGCGGTCATGGCAGCCTGAAAGCAGAATGCCCCCCAGCACGGCCACCATCAGCGGTAATCGTCTCATCCCTTCCTCCTCAGAACAGTTCGTCCAGCACGTCCACGTTCGCCCGCGCCCGGTCTTCCCACTGCTGCTGGTCATCCATCCTCCACATCGTCCGCACCCACCCTTTGCCCGGAGCCATCGGCCACACGAACGAGCGATCGTCAGTCGGCGCATAGTGGTTTCGCAGAAAAACCTCTCCCGAGGACGGACTCACCCACAGGCTCAGGTCCGAGTCGATGTTCCAGTTCGCCGAACAGTGCAGATAACGCCCGATGGTTCGCATCTCCTCCGCCGTGAAGCCCTCCGGCTCTGCGCCACGCCGGATCGCACGCCCCTGGGCTGTTGCTTTGTCACACAGGGGAACCAGCTCAGCAGGAAGAGCTGTGTCAGGGTTTTGCGGGTCAATATCTCTAAATATTACCCCGGCGTCCTGTGCCGCATCGAGCATCACCCGCATACACACCTTTTCCCAGTCGTTCGGCACCGCCCTGCGCGTCATAAACACCGCCGCGCCGGCTTTCTTCTCAAAAATAAACGCCCGAGCCTTGTCAAGGTTAACCAGCGGCCACGAAATCATTTTTGTCTCCACCTTACCGTGTGGCATCAGGTACTTCAGCGCCGGCAGTGAAAACAGCGCCTGACGCATCTTCTCCGCCTGACGGTACACCGCAGTCTGCGTCTCGTCCGCGCTCTCCGGTATCACGTCAAAGTCCGGCATCGTCAGCAGGGAAATCTCATCCTCGCCCGCGTTGTAGCCACCGCCAATGTCCGAATGCGCCCCCGGCAGTGCCAGCTCCGGCCACATCCCCGCGATGCTGTTCAGGCTGAAGTTATAACGGCACTCGTGCATTGCGCTTATCTGAAACACCTTCTGCGCCACGGAAGGACGCAGCTCAAGGTTGACACCAGGATTACTGCGTCCGTTAATATCGTAGAAATTCAGCAGGCTCCCGATGGCTGCCACTGTGTCAAAAAGCCCCAGAAAGCGCACCTCTCCCGCAGGTTTTCCATGGTATCTGGACATATCCAGCCCGTTCTCTATTGCAGCCATTATCGCCGTATCCTGGTTCATCACCCGGTTGGCAAAGTGCCGTGCCGCTGCCGCGCCGCGACTGAACCCGAACACATCAAACTGCACCTTCGCGATCGCCGCTTTATCGCGGTTACGACTGATAAATATATTCAGTGCGGAAGCAATTTTCTCAAGAGCTTCATCGGTCTTGGTCACCACTCCCTCAAACCGCCGGATAAGGCTGCTGCCCAGCCCCAGCCCCATCCCCAGCAACGAGTCGCTTTTCCCATCTGCCGTCCCGATGCCGCTGACGTAGGCTTTCACCTGCGCCTCCATCTCATCTTCACCAAGGGCAGTATCAGATTTGTAAAGGTCATTGAGCCGGGAAATATTGGTGATGCCGCCCTGCCAGCTGGCGTTGCCTGCCCCCTCTCTGGCGTGTTCTTCATACTTCGCGCACGCCCTGGCTCGTTCCTCACCGACCAAACCGGCGCAGTGGGCATACGCCAGCCGCAGATCGTCTGCGTTTGCCCGGTTATTCCCGGTACCATCAAAGAACACCCCCACCGTCAGCGTGATCCCTCTGACCGGCACCCGCCGGCACCGGATGACTTTTCCACTGCATAAAACATCGGTGTAGTGCGTGTTCTCCCCGGTAGTTTCATACCGGTGATAGCCGGTATTACCCGGCTCAGTATTCTCGCCTGCTGCCATAAAAAATCCATTTTGTCTGAAAGGTTAAATCAGGCACATCATACTCCCCCCTTCAGTTCTTAAATAAAATCAACGCTCTATCTTCTGCACAAGATGCAGTTGCCATATTCAAATGTATGGATTCCTGGTGTTCACCGACAACAACGGAGCCACTGATATGCTCTGTCACCCGGATTTAACGGGAGGATACAAGGTGCGGAGCCTGCCGTCCCTGAAGCGAAAGAGATACCGGAGTGCATCCGATCTGCTGAGCAATAGCATTCACAACAACTGAAGGTGTATTCAGGATAATGGCCCTGTATTGGTCATTCCAGCTAGCAGGGAAAGCTCGTCAGTAAGCAAACGCGACTCGTCCCGGTCAAAAAAGTCTGTTCCTGTGTAAACATCAATCATCGTAGATGACGGCATCGTGGAAAAACGATTCTGTGAAGGGCTTCATAAAAACAAGTGTGAAAGGAATAAAAGGCAGAAGTAAAAGTAAAGAGTCATGCCCGTTTGCCAACGGTATTTCACAAACGGGCAATTTTTAACATAGTGAACGACTTTCCATCGCTTCAATAAGCACAGCGTCGTGTTTCAGCGTCTGCCAGGCCTGGGTGACTTCAGCGGGAAAGTCAACGTGAACGATAAAATCGCGCCCGCGTGGCCCATAGCCATCGCTATCATCACGCAAACGAGGTAGCTCGCCAGTAAGAAGCGATAAATAACGCTCAACTGGCCATAATCCTTCCAGTGGATTAGCAAATGCAACACTGTCTGCGTCATTCACTAATTGTGGTATAAATCCCGGATAACTTAACCAGCGTGGTGCATCGGGGTTGTCCCCGGTCATACGGCGGAACGTCGCCATCGTGCGCCGCTGCATGGTGGGGTCCTGCACGACGATAGCCGTGTGAACCCGCTCTTTGGCCTGATTCAGTAACGCGATACTGAAGCGGGCATTTTCTCCGCAGTTTGTTGACTGGTCTTCAATCAAGATTTTTTCATGTGGAATATGCCAGAACTGATGGGCAATATCCGCCAGGATGGTAGCTTCTGACCTGCCTGTTGTGCGAATGGTGTTGTAATGCGGATGCCGGGCGATGGCACTGTATAAAAACGTTGTCGAGTGACCGATACCACCGCTGATCAGTAAAGGAATTTGCTGATCTCGGGCAATCTTGCAAGCGGCGTCGATAGTAGGGATAACCGCATTACCTGCAAGGATCACGCAATCAGCCTGATACGGAGCAGCACCGGAGAAATCATCCTGCGCCAGCCATCGACCGATAACGTTTATGGCATCTATGGTTGCCGGCGAAAGCGTCGGAAACGGGGTAATGTTCATGGTTCCTCCTTATCGTTCCCTTAAGAATACTGCGTGAGATAATAGTGAGAAGCGGAGCACTCTGAAAGGAGGAAGTCGTATTTCCTTAACCGCCACTCCGCAAGCCTGACATATCTTTTAAGGAAATGCTGTAGATAAACATTATTCATCTTGCAGCAGAGAATTGTATTTTTCTGAACTCCTGAATTTTGCCCTTACCGTTTTTAGAATTAATATAAAACCCGGCGCTAAATGCTTACCGGGTTTTAGATTTATCAACCAGATTGCAGCGTTATCCGCTAATCTGCTCCATCGCCTGCAAAATACGCTTGTCAGAAATAGGATAAGGCGTACCAAGTTGTTGAGCGAAGTAACTGACGCGCAACTCCTCTATCATCCAGCGAATCTCTTTCACGTCTTCATCCTCACGCCGTGCTGGCGGCAGTTTGTTGATCCACTGCTGCCACGCCTGCTGAACGTTTTCGACTTTCAGCATCTGAGCACGGTCACGATGCGGGTCAACCGCCAGTTTTTCCAGTCGTTTTTCAATCGCCTGCAAATAACGCAGCGTGTCACCCAGACGTTTGAAACCGTTACCGGTGACAAAACCGCGATATACCAGCCCGCCCATCTGCGCTTTGATATCTGAAAGTCCCAGCGCCATCGTCATATCAACGCGCCCTTTCAGGCGTTTATTGATATTGAACACCGCTGTGAGGATTTGCTCGACCTGCTTCGCAATATCCACCACCGTATCGTTCAGTTCGGCACGCACTTTTTCATGCAGCGCAGCAAAGCCTTCTTCCGTCCAGACAGGGCCACCGTTGGCATCGATCAATTTATCCACACCGCAGGAGATACAGTCGTCGATCAGATCCAGCACTTTGCCATACGGGTTAAAGTACAGCCCTAACTTGGCTTTGTTTGGTAACTTTTCATGCAAGTACTTGATCGGCGATGGAATATTCAGCAGTAGCAAACGGCGAAGACCGTTCCACATCGCTTGCTTCTGTTCCAGCGGATTATCAAACAGTTTGATCGCCACACTGTCGCGCTCATCCACCAGCGCCGGCCACGCCTTCACTTTGTAGTTGCCGCGCTTCTGCTCGTAGCTTTCCGGCAGTTGCCCAAAGCTCCAGATATGTAAGCCGCTCTGCTCGATACCGTCATCCGCCACCGCAGACAGCGTTTCCTGCACTTTGCCTTTCAGCGCGTCTTTCAGATCTTGTAGCGAGCGCCCTTCTTTTAGCTTCTTGTTTTTGTCATCCACCACGCGGAAGGTGATTTTCAGGTGATCGGGCACCTGATCCCAGTGCCAGTCCTCGCGGTCAACGGTAACGCCGGTCATCCGCCGCAGCTCGCGCTCAAGGCTGTCGAGCAACGGCAGCTCCAGTGGCGTGACGCGGCCTAAGAACGCTTCGGCGTAGTTTGGCGCGGGTACAAAATTACGCCGTACCGGTTTCGGCAACGATTTAATCAGAGCAATCACCAGTTCGCGGCGCAGACCGGGGATCTGCCACTCAAAACCGCTCTCTTCCACCTGGTTAAGTAACGGCAGCGGAATATGTACCGTCACGCCGTCCGCATCCGCCCCCGGCTCAAACTGATAACTTAAACGCAGCTTGAGATTGCCCTGATGCCAGAAGTTCGGGTAATCCAGCTTGCTGATTTTTTCCGCACCTTTTTTGATCAACATGCTCTTTTCAAAGTTGAGCAAATCAGGCGTTTCGCGGCTGACTTTTTTCCACCAGCTGTCGAAGTGACGTGCGGAGATCACATCGTGGCTGATGCGCTGGTCGTAAAACTCAAACAACGTTTCGTCGTCCACCAGAATATCGCGCCGACGTGATTTGTGTTCCAGCTCTTCTACTTCCGCCCGCAGTTTCAGGTTTTCGCGGAAGAATACGTGCCGCGTCTGCCAGTCACCTTCCACCAGCGCGTGGCGAATAAAGAGTTCACGACATAATGCCGGATCAATCTGGCTGTAGTTGACCTTACGCGCAGCAACAATTGGCAACCCGTAAACGGTGACTTTTTCCGTTGCCATCACCGCGCCTTGCGCCCGTTCCCAGTGCGGTTCGCTGTAGGTGCGTTTAATCAAATGCTGAGCGACGGGTTCTACCCATTCCGGATCGATGCGTGCCGCAATACGCCCCCACAGACGGCTGGTTTCTACCAGTTCCGCCACCATTACCCATTTCGGTGGCTTTTTGAATAAACCAGAACCGGGGAAGATGGAGAAACGCGCGTTACGTGCGCCGGTATATTCCTGTTTATCGGCATCTTTCATGCCGATATGCGAAAGCAAACCGGTCAGTAAGGCGATATGAATTTCGCGATACTCCGCCGGTTCGCTGTTAACCGGAATGCCAAGTTCTTTTACTACCTGGCGCAACTGGGTGTAGATATCCTGCCATTCGCGCACCCGCAGATAGTTGAGATAATCGGTACGACACAGGCGACGGAAGGCGTTAGAAGAAAGCGCCTTTTGCTGCTCGCCAAGATAATTCCACAGATTTACAAACGCGAGGAAGTCGGACTCTTTATCGTGGAAACGACGATGTTTCTCATCCGATGCCTGCTGTTTGTCCATCGGACGTTCGCGCGGATCCTGAATGGAGAGCGCGGACGTGATAATCATCGCCTCACGCACGCAGCCATGTTTTTGCGCTTCCAGCACCATCCGCGCCAGACGTGGGTCGACAGGCAACTGCGAGAGCTGACGACCGAGCGGCGTCAGTTTATAGGCGCTGGCCTGTTCATCAGTGGTGATCGCGCCCAGCTCTTCGAGCAGACGCACGCCATCCTGGATATTACGTTTATCCGGTGCTTCGACAAACGGGAACACAGCGATATCGCCCAGCCCCAGCGCGGTCATCTGCAAAATAACCGAGGCCAGGTTGGTACGCAGAATTTCCGGGTCGGTAAACTCCGGGCGCGAGAGAAAATCGTCTTCGGAATAGAGACGAATACAGATCCCTTCTGACACACGTCCGCAGCGACCTTTACGCTGATTAGCAGAAGCCTGCGAAATCGGCTCAATCGGCAAACGCTGCACTTTCGTGCGATAGCTATAGCGGCTGATACGCGCCGTACCGGGATCGATAACGTATTTAATACCCGGTACGGTCAGCGACGTTTCCGCGACGTTGGTCGCCAGCACAATGCGCCGTCCGCTGTGCGACTGGAAGACGCGGTTTTGTTCGCTGTTAGATAGTCGTGCGTAAAGCGGCAATATTTCGGTATGACGCAGATTCAGCTTGTTCAGCGCATCGGCGGTATCGCGAATTTCCCGCTCGCCGCTCATAAAGATCAGGATATCACCAGGACTTTCCTGGCTTAGCTCTTCTACGGCATCGAAAATGGCCTGCAACTGGTCTCGTTCGGTGTCATCCGCTTCTTCAACAATCGGACGATAGCGCACTTCCACCGGATAAGTGCGACCGGAAACTTCGATAATCGGCGCATTATTAAAGTGGCGTGAGAAACGTTCAGGATCGATGGTCGCCGAGGTGATGATCACTTTCAGATCTGGACGACGCGGCAGCAACTCTTTCAGATAACCGAGCAGAAAATCAATGTTCAGGCTACGCTCGTGCGCTTCGTCGATGATGATAGTGTCATACTGCATCAGCAGGCGATCCTGCTGGATTTCCGCCAGCAAGATACCGTCAGTCATCAGTTTGACCATCGTATTGTCGCTTACGTGATCGCTAAAACGAACCTTATAACCGATACAACCACCGGGCTCGGTCTGCAACTCTTCAGCAATACGGTTCGCTACCGTTCGTGCCGCCAGGCGACGCGGCTGGGTATGGCCGATCAACCCTTTAATCCCGCGCCCCAGCTCCATACAGATTTTCGGTAACTGGGTAGTTTTACCGGAACCCGTTTCACCGGCGACAATGACGACCTGGTGATCGCGAATCGCTTCGAGAATGTCCTGTTTTTTCTGACTAACCGGTAAATTTTCCGGATAAGTAATCTCCGGACGCGCCGCTTCACGCAGCAGGACTTTCCCTGCTGTCAGGTCAATCTCTTTTGCCATTTCCTGGAAAATGGCCTGTTGTGCATCAGGATTTTTAACCTTCTTCACACCGTGCAGACGGCGAGAAAAACGCAGTCTGTCGCGCAGCATCAGCGAATCCAGCCGCTGCTGCAAAGCAGTAAAGGTCAATTTTTGTTGTTCTGTCATAACGTTAGTGGGCAGTAGTCTGCCTGATTAATTTTCTTTTAAATGATAGATATAGAGTACCACATCGCGGCTCTCTATGCGTTGTTCAATAAATTCGAACATAGACTTCGATTTATTGCGCTATCTCTGTGGCAGGATTGTGAATAAAGTGTCAACAAGCAACGGGGCATCGCCCATTCAAACATCTATAAGGAAACACCATGAGCAAGGTATTAGTTCTTAAATCCAGCATCCTGGCAGGGTACTCTCAGTCTAATTTGTTGTCCGATTATTTTGTTGAACAATGGCGCGAAAAGCACACTGCTGATGAAATCACCGTGCGTGACCTGGCTGCAAATCCGATTCCGGTGCTGGATGGCGAACTGGTTGGCGCTCTGCGTCCGAGCGATGCGCCGCTGACCCCGCGTCAGCAGGAAGCTCTGGCTCTTTCCGATGAGCTGATTGCCGAGCTGAAAGCCCATGACGTTATCGTAATTGCGGCACCGATGTACAACTTCAACATCTCGACTCAACTGAAAAACTATTTTGACCTAGTTGCGCGTGCAGGCGTTACTTTCCGCTACACCGAGAACGGTCCGGAAGGTCTGGTAACCGGTAAAAAAGCCATCGTGATTACCAGCCGTGGCGGTATCCATAAAGATGGGCCGACGGATCTGGTGACGCCGTATCTGTCTACATTCCTGGGCTTTATCGGTATTACCGATGTGAAATTCGTCTTTGCGGAAGGTATTGCCTACGGTCCGGAAATGGCGGCGAAAGCGCAGGCAGACGCCAAAGCAGCAATTGACGAAGTTGTTACAGCATAAGTTTTAAGAGGCCTCCTGCAACTGTGGGAGGCTTTTTATTGTTATCCCTGAACGACCTCTTGAGGAGGTTGTTTAGGGATAACAATAAAAAAACCGCAACCTGTATCAGCGTTGCGGTTTTTGTGTCGCAGATTAAAAATCAGAACGTTTTCTTAAAGTTCAGCATCACGCCTTTATCGCTGATGCCGTCCTCTTTCCAGTGGTAAGCGTCCAGATGCAGCGAACTTTCTTTGCTGCTGTACTTCACGCCAACGCTTGCCAGGCTATTGATACCGCCGCCCTTCTGCCCGTCGTCAACATTAAAGTACTGACTGCCAGCTCCGGCAAGACTTGCTGTACGCTGGCTCTTCGCATAACTCAGGTTTGGGCCACCTTCCAGCGTCGCGTTCGCGCTCCAGCCGTCTTTACCTGCATAGTCCAGTTTCAGGCCAACGATGCCGTCCACCGCCGTTTCGCTGCCGCTGTTCATATTCAGGTTAAAGTCACCGGCGTTGCGTTCCTGATAACCGCCTTCCAGCGTGTGGCGCAGTTTCACTCCGGCATACGGCGTTATTTTCAACCCTTCGCGTGGTTCAAAGGTTTTCGCCCCTTCGCTGCGGAACTCCAGGTACTGCTGTTTCACGTTGGTATCGGCTGTTTTACTGACGTCGCCGTAGGCTACGGCACGGCTGCTGTCGAGGTTATGAACATCATAACGCAGGGCGTTATTCCAGCTCATCCCGTTTTCGAACGCCATCTGGTGCTTCAGTCCAAAGAACTGGCTGTAGCCGCCGGTTACGCCGTTGTCCCCTGCCGAGTCAGAACCGTTACCATCCAGACGGGCGATCCCATACTCCAGGCTCAGGCTCTGGCTTTCACTCAGGTCGAGAGTTTTACGCAGCGCCAACATGTCATATTGCGTGTCGTTGCCCAGTTCCGCGCGCGGATCGCCTTTTGCCACCACGTTGAACGCCAGACCGTTGCCCACCTTCGGTGCGGCATCCGCCAGCATACTGAAGCGGTTGCTTAACACCCGTGCTTCACGGAATACGGTGGTCGCCTGACTGCCGCTGATTTGCTTAAGCGCACTGTTAAGCTCCGCCGTGGTGCCTACGTTCAGACTGGTGTATAGCTCGTTATTGGTGTAACCCGCGTCCAGCGCCTGCGCAACATCATTCACCGAGGCATCGGTAGCCACATCGGTATAAGCGTTTTTGTTCATGGTGACGTCAACGTTACCGCTGGCATCGGTGCTACCCTGCGCATTCCACACCACAGAGGTGGAGGTGATGGCATCAGCATCCGTCAGGTTACTGCCCTGCACCACGTTATCGAAGGTGACTGTAGTGTCTGCTGTGCCTGCGGCGAAGCCGGTGTTGATTTCCACGCCGCTCATGCTGGCATTGTTTACTTTCAGCTTACCGGCGCTACCATCAGCGTTGGTTCCCACAACGTAGCCGTTGAGGCTGTTGGTGCCGCTCTCTTCGCCCGTTGTATTATCAACAAACGATGTCACCGTGGTATTCGGCACATCCGGCAACGTGTAATCGCCGTAATGGACTTCGGTGGAGTTACCGTTGTTACCGTTAATACCTTCCACGTTCACGCTGTCGCCCTGTTTGATCAGGCCTGACCCGGTTACGCCATCGGCGATCACTACCGTACCGTTGTTGACTACGTGGCCATTCGTCCCCAGCATACTGAACGCATAAGAATCATTGGCATAGATATTAATGGTGCCATTGTTCTCAATAACTGCGTCCGCCGTGGCATTGGCATCCAGTTGCATACCAATCAGGCCGGTATCGGTCGTGCCTTCCGTTCCCAGATTAATAATGCCCTTATTGACCAGTTGCGTGTTATTATTCCCTTCCATCGCCACGGTATTATTGCCGCTGATGTTCATGGTGCCGTCATTCTGCGCGACATAGTTGGTGTGCGTGAATTTCACGGCGCTGGCGTTATCATGATCGAAATTAATCTCACCTTCACTCATGTTCCAGAAGAACGCGTCCGTAGCTGCGGCGTTACTGGCGCTGACAACGACTGATTTGGCGGTTGAATCCACTTTACCATTGTTAATAAAGCGCCCGTTACCCCCCCAAATATTGACTGCGCCGTTGTGGGAGGAGTTCGTCAGTGACATATGCCCGGTGTTGTAGAGTGTGCCAGACTGGTTGATGTGAACGGCGTTTTTGTTGTTATCGAGAATAAATTCGCCGTGGTTGTTAAAAACGGCATTGTTATCGATTTCCAGCATCCCGGCATTACTGTCTTCGCTGCTGTTGCCCAGAATCCAGGTGCCGTCGTTATTCACCACTGCATTATTGGTTAATTTAGAACCATGTTTTACAATGCCGTCTTTTTGGTTATTGAAGATGCCGTTCTGTTGGTCGATGCGACTGGTGACGGTGCCACTGTTGTTAAAGACGCCTGCTTTCTGCACCAGTTTATTAATCGTGCCGTTATTGTTCACCTGCGAAGTATTTTTGCCAGCATACATTGTTATCTGGCCAGAAACCGTGCCATCGTTATTCAGCGTGCCGCCATCAATATCGATATTGCTCAGTGTGCCCGCGTTATCGACCTCGCCACCTTCGTTCAGTTTTATCAGGTTATTGATAATTCCTGTTGCGGTATTTTCCAGTTCACCGTTCAGCACCGTCACCACTGGGCCAGAAATCGTACCGGAGTTGATGACGCTGCCTGGCGTGGTGTTAGTAATCACCACAGACTGAGCGAAATTCGTTGACTGCCCTTCGGTGCTGAGCGTGTCTCCCCCGGTGTAGACCAGGCTAACTGCCGGATCGGTCGGGTTATACTCACTGGAATTTTCACAAACGCCCAGCGTGCAAATGGTACCGTAATTAATAATGGTGCCTGAACCGTCGGTATAAAAAGCCTGGCCGACACCGGTATTAATATTAATCACGCCGGTCTTGTCGTTAATCGCCACGCCACTGCCAATCGCGCCCATCGCAAATAGCTGGTTATCCTGCTGCTTAGTGACGTTTTCATCCGCCGTCAGGTTAATGGTGCCCTGGTTTACCGCTGTACCGCCATTAAGTGCTAGCATACCAAAACCTTCATTCTTGACGTTGATGGTTCCGGTATTTAGCCCGGTAGCATCAGCCCAACCGGCGTCGGTTGAGCCTATCAGCATACCACCGCCCATCAAGTAAACAGTATCAGTTTGCCAATAAGTTTCACTGGTGATATCGCCGTTCTCATCCATAGTCGGAATAAAGCTATCGACGTTTATTTCTCCGTCATTGCTGGCGGTACCTTTTGATGCAGAAACCCCATAGGTTCCTGCGCCGTGCAGATTGATTGTCGCGCCACTTTGGTTTTCGGCTTCCCCATAACCGCTTGCGAGCACCGCGTAGTAGGTTCTGTTAAGCCATCCCAGGGGATAAGCGCCTTCTCCCCCTCCACCAACCGGAGAGAGCGTAGATGTCAGATTAATTACCCCACCTGAGGCATTGGATGCGAAGCTATCTTGCCCGTTAGAGCGCATTACTGCTGTTTTACCATCACTCGAACTGTCTGTTCCGGTTTTAACATTCATTGTTCCAGTATTGACGATCCTGGCACCGCTAACAGCAGTCATGATTTCTTTCGCCGCCGAGGCGTTAATGATTCCTTTATTCTCTGCACTCGAACCAATACCATTCGCCGAAATGATCGAGTTATGACCAAAAAAATTGGAGTCGCGAACCGGACTGAAAATATCCGTAACGGAGTTTTCATCAATTATAACCTGACCGCCTCCCGTAACATAAAAAAGCGACACTGTACTGCGCACTGCGGTAACATCCAGAACAGAATGCCCACTGATATTAACCGTACTCTTACCAGAGACATTAATACCATTAATAACATGACCGCCGGTATCCCCTGTTATATTTATACCGCCATTCAGATTAATGACATTATCATCCCCAATAACAACCACACCATCCAGTTCAGGCTGTTCGCCGTGTGCAGCACCAAATAAAGGAGAGTAGGCTTCAATATTTAAATTACCGCTTAAATTAACCGTGTTATTTTCACCGGTAACAATTAAACCGTTAAGATGTTCATCGGATGTCGTCGGCGATGTGCTCATATCTGAGGCCAGATTGATGTCACCCTCCAGCGTTACCTGGCTATCATTTCCGGCAATACTTATGCCCGTCGCCCCCTGGAAATTACCGCTGTCATCCCGCTCATGCGTGACATTTATATCGCCACGCAGAGACACCAGTTCACGATCGCCAACGAGGGAAACACCAATGGCATTTTGCGAAACATTAAGTTCACCGATGTTACCGAACTGCTCATCATCACCTTCGATCAGTACACCAACAGAATCTTTGTCGATAACGGTGATTTTACCAGTATTGCCAATTTTGGCATTTTTACCTTTTATATCAATGCTATGCGAGGAACCACTGACGTAAAGATCGCCGTTCTGAAGAATGCTTACATCATCACCCATAACTCGCGTTCCGACGGTATTTTTACCATCTACGGACATATCACCGGAAATTTCAAGATTGTTGCCGTTGCCAGATAAATTTACGCCCGTCGCATTTTCGCCCGCAATGCTCAGCTCATACGTTGTCAGCGTGATGCTGTTATCGTTGCCGTTTACTTCCAGACCCGTAGTGGCGTCGTTAACAGACATCTTGCCTGAAAGTGAAACACTACCTTCGTTACCGGCAACTTTAATTCCTGTACCGCTATTGTTAGTGGTGATATCCCCCACGTTGACAAAGGTTGCATTATCGCCATCGATCAGCACACCGAATGGATTACCTTCGTGCCCCTTATCACCAACAGTAATATCACCAATGTTCATGAACGTGGCGTCACTGCCATCCAGCAATACGCCGATGGATTTATCATCCACCACGGTAATATTGCCTTTGTTACTGACAATGGTGCCATTCCCCGTAACGTCAATACCGTGTGCAGCGCCACTGACGTAAAGATCGCCTTCCTGCCTGATAAGTGCGTCATTACCAACAATTTTGGTCGCCGCCGAGTTTTCGCCATCGACGGTCATATTCCCTTTATTATCGATAGCGGCATCGTCACCGTTAATCAGACTACCTGTACCGCCGTTGGTAAATATGGCGTCGCCCTGGGTATTAATCGTCGAGTTGTTGCCGTTAACAATAACGGCTGTACCGCCATCCACTTCGGTTTCGCCATTGTTATTGATGGTGATGTCATCACCAGTCAGGATACCCACCACGGAACCTTCGCCAATCGCAGTGGTTTTCCCGTCATTGTTCAGAACAATATTATCGCCTTCCACGGTCATTACCGTACCGCCATTCAGCGCAGTGTTGCCGCCCAGGTCGGTAATAATGGCGTCACTCACTTTGATATCGTTGCCTGTTGTTCCATCAACCACCACGCCGGCTTCTTTGGTGATGTGGATTTTGCCTTCGTCGTCGTAGCTCCAGATGATTCCGCCCGCTTTGTTAACGCCTTCGAAGACTGCCGTGTTGCTGTCTTCATTTACTTTCCACTGCTTAACGATTGTCTGGCGACCATCTTTTGCCGTCAGGGTATAGCTGCCATCCGCATTCTCGGTGTAGGTAAAGGTTGCATTACGGATCTGCACCGTTTTTTCAGCTTGATCCCAAGTAACGTTGTTGTTGTATTTGATCGGATCCGGTTTGTCATCCGGCGGTACTGGCGTGTCTCCGCCATCATCCGGTGGTACTGGTGTATTACCGCCATCATCCGGCACCGGAGACGGATCGTCGTGATGATTATTATCATCGTGTAGGGCATAGACCGCGACACCAGTTACTACCGCCGCCAGACCAGCGGCGGCCCAGGGTAAAACGGCACTGTCTTTAAGATCTCTACATTCTGCAGGTAAATGTTCAAGCTGTTCTTTATTTAATATTTGAATATTTGCCGGACATGATATTTTGCTGGATTTCCGTGTTTCGTCTGCTGACTCGGTTGTAGTGGTATCCGCAGCCCATGTCTGGCTACTTAACGCCATCGCAACACATACAGACAACAATTTTTTCCTTTGCATATATAACTCCTTAAAAAATAGTTCCCGCGTAACAAACTACGCAAAACGTAAAAACAGAAAGCACTAAATGCCTGCAACGAAACATTCATTAAATAATAGTTATGTTATTTGTATGGTGAATATTAAGTCGAAGCAGTTTAAAAACCACATCAGAGCATTTATTAAATTATATTCTGCGAGCAAGTCATTTCAAACAATAATTAAAAACAGGCGAGAAAAAGACATTAATAATCCATTTACATCATGAATAGATTATTGGCTCACATCCACACAAATGATGAATTGTAATTAACAGACGAGATAATAATAGAATATATAAGCAGATCAGTTAATAAGACTTGCCTGGCTAAAAACACAAAGAATCATATAAACATATATAATAAACATGTTGTTGTGAAATATAATTTATTTTCGCAACCATATACCATTAATCCCCTGTACATATTCACCCGGCTTCGCACGCGCGACAAGTTTTTGCCCTGCCAGTTTCGCTATCTCATCTGTGGATACATTATTCTGTTTTGCCAGTTGCTGGTAACTACGATTACGAGCTTCATTAATATCTCTTACCAATGCCTGTGTTTCAGCATCCGTTTCCAGCGCCACCAGGTAACCATTAAGCGTTTCACCGACCCGCCCCTGACTTCTGGCTTCATTCAGAGTTAATGCCATCGCACTGCTACTCATCAGGCCAATAATCCACACTATTATGAGTAATGTTCTTTTCATCATGACCTCAAAAAAGATCGCTACGAGTTTTAAGCAGGTCTTCAACATCTTTGTCCGCTTTGATGATGATCTCATGCTCAATTTTAACGTTCATATTAATGGTGATTGGCTCCTTCGGCGCAGCCACCTCTATGCGCGGAGTGCAACCAACCAACATAAAAGAGGACGCGAGCGCGGCTATCACTATTTTCATTGTATTTCCTCACATTCTTTTCCTGACGGGCAGTCATTTTCCGGGATACGGGCATTCTGTTCCAGCCACGCCTGGAGATTATCGCCAAAGCGTAAACTGCGCCATAACGTAAAAATATTCTCTTCGTGACTGTAATTAAGATTCACAGTGCCTGTTTTGCCATCAACCCGACTATTACCGCTAATCGTTGCCTGCATGGTTAACACACCGAGATTATCTAAATTAATTTTTGTCGATGATCGATTAATTTCCATATAGCGCAACCAGTTGATGGCGGTTCCAGCGGTCATATTGTCTTTTGCTACTGCATCCGCAGTGTCTTTATCCAGACGTAAGGTCATTGGCCCGCTATTTGCCAGCCAACCGTCTTTCACTATCCATTTTTCATTGTTTAGCCATAACGGCAGTGCACCACTAAATGCCCCGGACATGGCGAATTGTTTCGGATTGACGGCGCTAACCAGTTCGCTGGATGAGAGATTATTCAGGCGCAATAGCGCCTGATCGTGCTGCGGCATACGTAATTGTTTCATCAGCACGTTACCGCCTAACACATCAACGCTAACATCAGTCAACAGCAATGGTTCTTCTTCTGTCCACGGATAGCGCCCTTGCAAATCAGCCGTAATATTTTTCGCTGTCACCAGATTAATCACTTCGGCAATTCGCAACGTAACGGGGCCGCGAGTCCCCAGATGCCAGGCTCCATCGGCAAAACGGAAAGGCAGGACAAAATCGACACCGTTAACCTGATTATCTGGCATCCAGGCACTACCGCCTTTCAACACGCCGTGCCCTCCCGCACGGAAGCCTTGATCAGGCGCAGCGGAAAAGGCTACCTGAGCATACAGCTCGCCATCGCGTAGGTTCATCTTCCAGTCAGGTGGCACCAGCGGCTGAAATACAGTGAGTGATTGTTTAGGCCACCAGGCGTTACCGCGCAGACGAATACCGTCCCAGCGACCATTTACCCGTACCGGACCAATCTCGCCAGCATGTAAATCGCCTTTGAAGAGGAAATAAGTTGGTTCGCACCCTTCAACACTAAATTTTAAGGTTGATGGCGGTAACACGCTGCCCCCCGTGAAAAGCGTTTGCCCTGCATCCAGCGAAAGCGCACCACTAAAAGACGGATTCTGCGTGTCGCGTACCCAGACAACAGGTTTCTCAAGAATTAAGCGCGGCTTTTCTACCGTCATCGTGCCATATTGCAACTGGTCGAAACCGGTCGAAAGATCGGTAAGCGTAATCGTGCTGTCATGCCACTCACCTTTTCCTGCGACATCCCAGGTGGCATTCATCGGGGTAAAACTGCCTTTTCCCCAGTAACGCCACTGCCAGCGTCCTGCATCAGGGAGAAAATCATTCGCCTGACCATCCATATGCAGCACAAAGTCGCCCAGTTCATTTTCATGTGCCTGCAAAATGGCCTGTAAACGCCCGTCAATACCACGTTGGGTGACTTTTACTCCCGCTAAAGGCCAGCGAATTTCATCGATGTCCAGTGAATCGATGACTCTTCCCTTTGAACGTAATAACGCGCCAGGTTCAAAGGCCAGCGTTGGGTCAGCCAGACTTCCGCTTAACTGCGCCGGTAAGCGAGCATATAAAATAAGATCCGCCTGTTTCGCTTCACCGGTCAGTTGCAGTGGCATCTGACTGTTATCCATGCTTAATTTTCCTGGGCCAAAATTAAGCACCGCATTGCCCTTACCTGCTTGCCCCTGGGTCAGCACACTCAGTCGACCACTAACCCATGCGTTCTCAAGCCCGGCCTGCCAGTTATCGACTTTGACACCCAATCGCCCACTAAGGGGAAAACCTTCATATGGCCAGCTCCAGCGACCATCACTGACAGTCAATTGCTGACGGGTAATTTCCCACGGTAAATCGAGCAACGGATCGCCGGTATCTCGTGCCATCACAATCAATTGCCCGCTATTTTCCTGCCACTCGAGTTCAGCATCCACCAGCGACGGTTCCTGCGGCAAATTCAACGTCGCGGTAGCATGACCACTTACAGGAAGCCCATCCGGCACTAGCGGCAGAGTAAATTCCCCCACCAGTTTTACCGGCGGCTGATTTTCAAACGCGGCAACATCCAGTTCGCTGACTGTAAATTGTTGCCCTTTAAGCAGGCCTTGAAATTTAACTTTTTCGCCCTGATAACGCAGTTGCTGGATATCAGAGGTTAATGCGAGAGAGAGTTTTCCCTGCCATTCCTGCCAGGGAGAAAAAATCAGTTTATCGATATTGATCCAGGTGTTAGGCAACATGGCCTGCCACTGCGCGAGGGTTTTCGGGGCGGCTGGAGATTGCTCTGTCTGCGGCAATTTCGCCAGGCAAGCAGAATCAAGTTCTACCGTGCCAACGTTCAATAACCAGCGGCTGGGATGTGAAAGGCTGGCGTTGGTGATATGCGCAAGCTGACAATCTCCCACCAGATAACGGAGATCGGGAATGATTAAACCTTTACGCGTAATGCGTGGGCTTTCATCTAATGCAATACGTGTCCCGAGCGGTAGCCAGATGCCCGCCAGCGTGGGAACCCACAATCCGAGCGTCATTAGCAACGTCAACGGCACAAGAATAATCAGTAATAGCAGCGCGAGAACAGCTTTATATTTACCCAACATGGGTAGTTAATATCCTGATTTAGCGAAAAATTAAGCATTCAATACGGGTATTGTGGCATGTTTAACCGTTCAGTTGAAGGTTGCGCCTACACTAAGCATAGTTGTTGATGAATTTTTCAATATGGTCATGACTTTCAATTATATTTGAAATTTTGTAAAATATTTTTAGTAGCTTAAATGTGATTCAACATCACTGGAGAAAGTCTTATGAAACTCGCCGTTTATAGCACAAAACAGTACGACAAGAAGTACCTGCAACAGGTGAACGAGTCCTTTGGCTTTGAGCTGGAATTTTTTGACTTTCTGCTGACGGAAAAAACCGCCAAAACCGCCAATGGCTGCGAAGCGGTATGTATTTTCGTAAATGATGACGGCAGCCGCCCGGTGCTGGAAGAGCTGAAAAAGCACGGCGTTAAATATATCGCCCTGCGCTGTGCCGGTTTCAATAACGTCGATCTTGATGCGGCAAAAGAACTTGGGCTGAAAGTAGTCCGTGTTCCAGCCTACGATCCGGAAGCCGTCGCTGAACACGCTATCGGTATGATGATGACGCTGAACCGCCGTATTCACCGCGCGTATCAGCGTACCCGTGACGCCAACTTTTCTCTGGAAGGTCTGACTGGCTTTACCATGTATGGCAAAACAGCGGGCGTTATCGGCACCGGTAAGATCGGTGTGGCTATGCTGCGCATTCTGAAAGGTTTTGGTATGCGTCTGCTTGCGTTCGATCCGTACCCAAGTGCGGCGGCGCTGGAACTTGGTGTGGAGTATGTTGATCTGCCGACCCTGTTCTCTGAATCAGACGTTATCTCCCTGCACTGCCCACTGACGCCGGAGAACTACCACCTGCTGAATGAGGCAGCGTTTGAACAGATGAAAAACGGCGTAATGATCGTCAACACCAGTCGTGGCGCATTGATTGATTCTCAGGCGGCAATTGAAGCTCTGAAAAACCAGAAAATTGGCTCGCTGGGGATGGACGTGTATGAAAACGAACGCGATCTGTTCTTTGAAGATAAATCCAACGACGTGATCCAGGATGACGTATTCCGTCGTCTGTCTGCCTGCCATAACGTGCTGTTTACCGGACACCAGGCATTTCTGACGGCAGAAGCTCTGACCAGTATTTCCCAGACCACGCTGCAAAACTTAAGCAATCTGGAAAAAGGCGAACCCTGCCCGAACGAACTGGTTTAATCTTGCTGCTCCCCTGCAAGTCAGGGGAGCTTATTCAGATAATCCCCAAAGATCTTTCATCCTCTATTCTTAAAATATGTTTTGCAGGACGGATAAGACGCGTCGCGTTGCATTCGGCAGTCAGCACCTGATTTATACCTTAAGTTGAGAACCAAAATGAAGAAAGTAGCCGCGCTTGTTGCGTTAAGCCTGCTGATGGCGGGATGTGTAAGTAATGACAAAATTGCTGTGACGCCAGAACAATTACAGCATCACCGCTTTGTGCTGGAAAGTGTCAACGGTCAACCTGTTACCAGCGATAAAAACCCGCCAGAAATCAGCTTTGGTGAAAAGATGATGATTTCCGGCAAAATGTGCAACCGCTTTAGCGGCGAGGGTAAACTTTCTGGCGGTGAACTGAAAGTTAAAGGGCTGGCAATGACCCGCATGATGTGTGCCACTCCTCAGCTTAATGAACTCGATCACACCATCAGCGAAATGCTGAAAGAAGGTGCGCAAGTCGATCTGACTGCGAACCAGTTAACGCTGGCCACCGCGAAACAGACATTAACCTATAAGCTGGCGGATTTAATGAATTAATAGCTGCCACAGCTTCCGGCGGCAAGTGACTGTTCGCTACAGCGTTTGCCGTTGGGTAATGCACACATGCCAATAGCCGTTCCGTCAAGTTGACGGGCAACGGATAGCGAACCACCAATCATCGCGCAATTCGCTTCACCGCTACTGGACATGGACGCTTTTAAACCAGGCGCCACATGCGCCGCAGTTGCCTGCTGAACTGGTTCACTACTACACGCCGATAACAATAAAGCGGCACACCCGACCCACAACACTGCTCGCATCTTTACTTCCTCTAATCTTTAAACCAAACGACACCGCCGTAAATAATAGGCAGCACAGACGACTACGTCGAGAACAACTATGTGTGTTGCAACGCATTGTTACTTTTTTATCGCTATTTTTTTGTCCACTGTTTGATCAAAACATTCATTACGCAGATATGAGGGACACAAAAGCGAAAATGCAACAGAAGGCCATTTGCTAAAATTGAGAGATAACTACTGGGCGCGCAGCTTTTTCGTGTGCCCCTCATTTGCGCAATGTAAGGGTGTCGTATGATCACAATTGACGGTAATGGCGCGGTAGCTTCGGTGGCATTTCGCACCAGTGAAGTTATCGCCATCTACCCTATTACCCCAAGTTCCACGATGGCGGAACAGGCCGATGCCTGGGCCGGAAACGGCTTGAAAAACGTGTGGGGAGATACGCCTCGTGTGGTTGAAATGCAGTCAGAAGCTGGTGCTATCGCGACCGTGCACGGCGCGTTGCAAACGGGTGCTCTCTCGACATCGTTTACATCATCGCAGGGTTTACTGCTGATGATTCCGACGTTGTACAAACTGGCGGGCGAACTGACGCCGTTTGTACTGCATGTAGCAGCGCGTACCGTCGCTACTCATGCACTCTCTATTTTTGGCGATCATTCAGATGTGATGGCCGTGCGCCAAACCGGTTGCGCCATGTTGTGTGCAGCAAACGTTCAGGAAGCGCAGGACTTCGCCCTCATTTCGCATATCGCGACACTAAAAAGCCGTGTGCCGTTTATTCATTTTTTTGATGGTTTCCGCACGTCCCACGAGATCAACAAAATTGTTCCACTGGCTGACGACACGATTCTTGAACTGATGCCGCAGGCAGAAATTGATGCCCACCGCGCCCGCGCGCTGAACCCGGAACATCCGGTGATTCGCGGTACATCCGCCAATCCTGATACTTACTTCCAGTCTCGTGAAGCTACTAACCCGTGGTACAACGCAGTTTACGACCATGTTGAACAGGCGATGAATGATTTCGCCGCCGCTACGGGTCGTCAGTATCAGCCTTTTGAATACTACGGGCATCCACAAGCAGAACGGGTGATTATCCTGATGGGATCTGCCATCGGTACTTGTGAAGAAGTGGTTGATGAGTTACTTACCCGTGGCGAAAAAGTCGGGGTGCTGAAAGTTCGACTATACCGCCCGTTCTCCGCCAAACATTTACTGCAAACATTGCCAGACTCTGTGCGAACTGTCGCGGTGCTGGATCGCACCAAAGAACCGGGCGCCCAGGCAGAACCACTGTATCTGGACGTAATGACCGCGCTGGCGGAAGCCTTTAATAATGGCGAGCGTGAAACACTGCCACGCGTCATTGGCGGGCGCTATGGCTTATCGTCCAAAGAGTTTGGCCCGGATTGCGTGCTGGCAGTATTTGCCGAACTTAACACAGCCAAACCAAAACCCCGTTTTACCGTCGGTATTTACGATGATGTAACCAATCTGTCGCTACCATTGCCAGAAAATACCCTGCCAAACTCCGCGAAGCTGGAAGCCCTGTTTTATGGTCTGGGCAGTGATGGCAGCGTTTCCGCGACCAAAAATAATATCAAGATTATTGGTAACTCCACGCCGTGGTATGCACAGGGTTATTTTGTTTACGACTCCAAAAAAGCCGGTGGTCTGACAGTTTCTCACCTGCGCGTGAGCGAACATCCAATTCGTTCTGCATATCTGATTCCCCAGGCTGATTTTGTTGGCTGCCACCAGTTGCAGTTTATCGACAAATATCAGATGGCAGAACGTCTGAAACCCGGCGGCATTTTCCTGCTTAACACCCCGTACAGTGCCGATGACGTCTGGTCGCGGTTGCCGCAAGAAGTGCAGGCAGTACTGAATCAGAAAAAAGCACGCTTTTATGTCATTAACGCAGCGAAAATCGCGCGTGAATGTGGACTGGCAGCTCGTATTAACACCGTAATGCAGATGGCGTTTTTCCACCTGACGCAAATTCTGCCTGGCGACAGCGCCCTGGCCGAGTTGCAGGGGGCGATTGCCAAAAGCTACAGCAGCAAAGGCCAGGATCTGGTGGAACGTAACTGGCAGGCACTGGCGCTGGCGCGAGAATCCGTAGAAGAAGTTCCGTTGCAGCCGGTCAATCCACATAGTGCGAATCGACCGCCGGTGGTTTCCGATGCTGCCCCTGATTTCGTTAAAACCGTTACCGCAGCAATGCTCGCCGGACTTGGCGATGCCCTCCCCGTTTCGGCGCTGCCGCCAGACGGCACATGGCCGATGGGAACCACGCGCTGGGAAAAACGCAATATCGCCGAAGAGATCCCTATCTGGAAAGAGGAACTCTGTACCCAATGTAACCATTGCGTCGCCGCTTGCCCACATTCAGCTATTCGCGCAAAAGTGGTGCCGCCCGAAGCAATGGAAAACGCCCCTGCCAGCCTGCATTCACTGGATGTAAAATCGCGCGATATGCGCGGGCAGAAATATGTGTTGCAGGTCGCACCGGAAGATTGCACCGGCTGTAATTTGTGTGTTGAAGTTTGCCCGGCGAAAGACCGCCAGAATCCAGAGATCAAAGCCATCAATATGATGTCGCGTCTGGAACATGTGGAAGAAGAGAAAATCAATTACGACTTCTTCCTCAACTTACCAGAAATCGACCGCAGCAAACTGGAACGTATTGATATTCGGACTTCGCAGTTAATCACACCGCTGTTTGAATATTCTGGTGCTTGTTCCGGTTGTGGCGAAACGCCATATATCAAATTGCTGACTCAACTCTATGGCGACCGGATGTTAATCGCTAACGCCACGGGCTGTTCGTCAATTTACGGCGGTAATCTGCCGTCCACACCGTATACCACTGATGCCAACGGTCGAGGCCCAGCATGGGCGAATTCACTGTTTGAAGATAACGCCGAATTTGGCCTGGGCTTCCGCCTGACGGTCGATCAGCATCGTGTCCGCGTATTGCGTCTGCTGGATCAGTTTGCTGATAAAATTCCTGCGGAGTTACTGGCAGCGTTGAAATCAGATGCCACGCCAGACGTTCGTCGCGAACAGGTTGCCACGCTGCGCCAGCATCTCAAAGATGTGAGTGAAGCTCATGAACTACTACGCGACGCTGATGCGCTGGTGGAAAAATCAATCTGGCTGATAGGTGGCGATGGCTGGGCTTACGATATCGGCTTCGGAGGTCTGGATCATGTATTAAGCCTGACGGAAAACGTCAACATTCTGGTGCTGGACACGCAATGCTATTCCAATACCGGTGGTCAGGCGTCAAAAGCCACGCCGCTCGGCGCGGTGACTAAGTTTGGCGAACACGGTAAACGCAAAGCGCGTAAAGACCTCGGCGTCAGTATGATGATGTACGGTCATGTTTATGTGGCGCAGATTTCTCTCGGCGCGCAGTTGAACCAGACGGTAAAAGCAATTCAGGAAGCGGAAGCCTATCCTGGGCCGTCGCTGATCATTGCTTACAGTCCATGTGAAGAGCACGGTTATGACCTGGCATTGAGTCACGACCAGATGCGCCAACTCACCGCAACCGGCTTCTGGCCGCTGTATCGCTTTGATCCACGTCGTGCTGATGAAAGCAAACTGCCACTGGCGCTGGATTCACGTCCGCCATCAGAGGCTCTGGAAGAGACATTGCTCCATGAGCAACGTTTCCGCCGTCTGAATTCGCAACAGCCAGAAGTGGCGGAACAGTTATGGAAAGATGCCGCAGCCGATCTGCAAAAACGCTATGACTTCCTCGCGCAAATGGCAGGAAAAACGGATAAAAGTGGCACCGAGTAGCGTCGTCGGATAAGGATTATCCAGAACGAAAAAAAAGCCCGAATGAAAGTTCGGGCTTGTCTTTTTATTTGTTGGGAAAGAAATAACTATAGCAATGACCCAACAACAAATAATATCTGTGACAATAAAGGCATATAACCCACGCAGAATAACGCATCATTTTTTAAAAGTATAATTTTTATTTTGTATGTATAACCATCAAATCATTCACCAAACCAATCATCATTTCTCAGGAATTATTTGATTAAGGTTTTACTTAAGGCGTAATAAATGACATTTATCGGCTAATGGAACTTTTCCTTTAGGATGTTTTCACTTCCCAAACGGGGAGAAAAAGGCAAATAAAATAACTAAAGGATTTTTTCAATGAAAAGCAAAATACTGGCACTCTTAATCCCTGCCCTGCTCGCCGCAGGTGCTGTACATGCAGCAGAAATTTATAATAAAGACGGCAATAAATTAGATCTTTATGGCAAAGTTGATGGCCTGCATTATTTTTCTGATAGTTCTGCAAAAGATGGCGATCAGAGCTATGCACGTCTTGGATTTAAAGGCGAAACACAAATTAACGATCAACTCACTGGCTATGGTCAGTGGGAATACAATATTCAGGCAAACAATACTGAATCCTCAAAAAACCAGTCCTGGACTCGTCTGGCATTCGCCGGATTGAAGTTTGCAAATTACGGTTCTTTCGATTACGGACGTAATTACGGTGTAATGTACGACGTAGAGGGCTGGACCGATATGCTGCCAGAATTTGGCGGTGACTCCTACACCAATGCAGACAACTTTATGACCGGTCGTGCTAATGGCGTAGCGACATATCGTAATACTGATTTCTTCGACCTGGTTAATGGTCTGAACTTCGCAGTGCAGTATCAGGGTAATAACGAAGGTGCAAACAACGGTCAGGAAGGCACCAACAACGGACGTGATGTTCGTCATGAAAACGGCGACGGCTGGGGGCTTTCCACAACCTACGATTTAGGTATGGGCTTTAGCGCGGGCGCGGCATACACCTCCTCAGACCGCACCAATGATCAGGTCAACCATACTGCGGCAGGTGGCGATAAAGCCGATGCCTGGACTGCCGGATTAAAATATGATGCTAACAACATTTATCTGGCAACCATGTATTCCGAAACGCGTAATATGACACCATTTGGCAACAGCGATTACGCCGTTGCGAACAAGACCCAGAACTTTGAAGTCACTGCCCAATATCAGTTTGACTTTGGTCTGCGACCGGCAGTGTCTTTCCTGATGTCTAAAGGGCGTGACCTGAATGCTGCCGGTGGTACTGATAATCCGGCCGGTGTTGACGATAAAGATCTGGTCAAATACGCCGACGTTGGCGCGACATATTATTTCAACAAAAATATGTCTACCTATGTTGATTATAAAATTAACTTGTTGGATGAAGATGACAGCTTCTACGCTGCCAACGGTATCTCTACCGATGATATTGTCGCTTTAGGTCTGGTTTATCAGTTCTAATCCTGCCTGCCCGCCTCTCTGGCGGGCTTTTTCTACTTATTGAATCCTGCTTAATCTAAATTAAAAATGTGAACTCCGTCATTATACAAAAGACCTCATCTGGCGTTACACTTTATGCGGATACTAAAACAGGAGGTTTTATGAACAGAACGATTCTTGTCCCTATCGATATTTCCGATTCAGAATTAACTCAACGCGTGATTAGTCACGTTGAAGCCGAGGCAAAGATTGATGATGCAGAGGTTCATTTCCTGACGGTAATACCTTCGCTGCCCTACTATGCCTCTCTGGGTTTAGCGTATTCCGCAGAATTGCCGGCAATGGATGACCTGAAAGCGGAAGCTAAATCGCAACTGGAAGAGATAATTAAAAAATTCAAACTGCCGACTGACAGAGTGCATGTTCATGTTGAAGAAGGTTCGCCAAAAGACCGCATTCTGGAAATGGCGAAAAAGATCCCTGCTCATATGATCATCATTGCCTCCCATCGACCGGATATCACCACCTACCTGCTCGGCTCTAACGCCGCCGCCGTCGTGCGTCATGCAGAGTGCTCCGTGCTGGTCGTGCGCTAAAAACTAACGCCCGCACGTCGCTGCGGGCTTTTTGATTCATTTCGCAAATGTGCTGACATTTTCCCCTCTAATCCGTACCATACACGCCACAGTTTTTATATCAGATTTCTTATGCTGGACATTCCGGCATGACGCATACTCTTCTGATGCCATATAACGAATTGAGTCGCTTTTAAATGTCGCAAAATCAAGAAATTAGTAAGAAAGAACAATACAACCTGAACAAATTGCAAAAACGTCTGCGTCGTAACGTAGGCGAAGCCATTGCTGACTTCAATATGATTGAAGATGGCGATCGCATTATGGTTTGCCTCTCCGGTGGTAAGGACAGCTATACCATGCTGGAGATTTTGCGTAATTTGCAGCAAAGTGCGCCAATCAGTTTTTCGCTGGTTGCCGTTAACCTCGACCAGAAACAACCTGGCTTCCCGGAACACGTCCTGCCGGAGTATCTTGAAAAGCTGGGCGTTGAGTACAAGATTGTTGAAGAGAACACTTACGGTATCGTGAAAGAGAAGATCCCGGAGGGCAAAACTACCTGCTCACTGTGCTCTCGTCTGCGTCGCGGCATCCTCTATCGCACCGCAACGGAACTGGGAGCAACGAAGATCGCACTGGGTCACCATCGTGACGATATCCTGCAAACGTTGTTCCTGAATATGTTCTACGGCGGCAAGATGAAAGGTATGCCGCCGAAACTGATGAGCGATGATGGCAAACATATCGTGATTCGTCCGCTGGCCTACTGCCGCGAAAAAGATATTCAACGTTTTGCCGATGCGAAAGCGTTTCCGATTATTCCGTGCAACCTTTGCGGTTCACAGCCTAACCTGCAACGTCAGGTGATTGCCGATATGCTGCGTGACTGGGATAAGCGTTATCCGGGGCGAATTGAGACGATGTTCAGCGCGATGCAGAATGTTGTGCCGTCTCATTTGTGCGATACCACTCTTTTCGATTTCAAAGGCATTACCCACGGTTCCGAAGTGGTTAACGGCGGTGATCTGGCGTTTGATCGCGAAGATATCCCACTACAGCCTGCGGGCTGGCAGCCTGAAGAAGATGAGAATCAGCTGGATGAATTACGGCTGAATGTGGTTGAAGTGAAATAACCAGGATAGCGCCCGATGCGCAAGATTATCGGGCAACTGTTGTTTAGGCCGGATAAGACGCAACCAGCGTCGCATCCGGCATTACAACGTTTCATTATTTTAATAACCGCACCCGGCACGTTTTTCCTTTAATCTTCCCGCCCTGTAACTGTTTCCATGCTTTATGAGCAACAGCCTGACGCACCGCGACATAGACATGCGCCGGATGCACGGCGATTTTGCCAATATCTGCGCCATCAAGCCCGATATCTCCTGTCAGCGCACCTAATACATCACCCGGGCGCATTTTGGCTTTTTTCCCACCATCGATACACAACGTTGCCATTTCTGCTTCCAGCGGCACAATGGAACTATTAGATGGCGGCGTTTGCCAGTTAAGTTTTATCTGCAACATGTCAGAAATGATATTGGCCCGCTGTGCTTCTTCCGGAGCACAGAAACTGATCGCCAGACCGCTATTTCCTGCACGAGCTGTACGACCGATGCGATGTACATGAACTTCGGGATCCCACGCCAGCTCAAAGTTCACTACCAGCTCAAGAGATTTGATATCCAGACCGCGCGCTGCGACATCGGTCGCTACCAGCACGCGGGCGCTACCGTTAGCAAAACGTACCAGGGTCTGATCGCGATCACGTTGCTCCAGGTCGCCATGTAACGACAATGCACTTTGCCCTACTTCATTAAGCGCGTCACACACAGCCTGACAATCTTTTTTGGTATTGCAAAACACCACGCAAGAGGATGGCTGATGCAAACTTAATAACCGTTGCAACAGCGGAATTTTGCCTTTGCTGGATGTCTCATAAAATTGTTGTTCAATGGGTGGCAGAGCATCTGTTGAGTCAATTTCAATCGCCAAAGGATCGCGTTGAACACGACCGCTAATCGCGGCAATTGCATCTGGCCAGGTCGCCGAAAACAAAAGCGTCTGACGAGAAACCGGTGCAAAACGGATCACCTCATCAATGGCATCACTAAATCCCATATCCAACATGCGGTCGGCTTCATCCATCACCAGCGTATTCAACGCATCCAACGATACCGTGCCTTTTTGCAGGTGATCCAGCAAACGACCCGGCGTTGCCACGATAATATGCGGCGCATGTTGCAGCGAATCACGCTGCATACCGAACGGTTGACCACCGCACAAGGTCAAAATTTTGGTATTCGGCAGAAAACGCGCCAACCGACGTAACTCCCCGGCAACCTGATCCGCCAGCTCACGCGTAGGACACAGTACTAAAGCCTGGGTCTGAAACAGCGACGCATCAATTTGCTGTAACAACCCGAGGCCAAATGCCGCCGTTTTGCCGCTGCCGGTTTTCGCCTGCACGCGAACGTCTTTTCCGGCAAGGATCGCCGGAAGCGCGGCGGCCTGTACCGGTGTCATGGTTAAATAACCCAACTCATTAAGGTTAGTGAGCTGGGCGGGAGGCAAAACGTTCAGGGTAGAAAAAGCGGTCACAATCTATTCTCGTGGTCATCGACGCAAAATTAGCAGGCGCGTATCCTCGCAGATCTACGCTCACGATGCGACAATTTAATCGGTTCTTCATCTGGCGGCGGGTCGGGCATAGGTTGCGGACGAGGAATCGGATCAGGCACAGGAATGGGATCGCCAGGAATCGGTTCAGGGACAGGAATTTGCAAATAAATGAGTGTCGTCATATTTCCCTCCGGTCATTGGGTGGACTCTTAAAGGGTAGACGCTGACAAATAACAGGCAAAAAAAAGCCGACTCATCTAAGTCGGCGTCGTACGAATCAATTGTGCTATGCAGTAATTCAAAAAAGGAAGTAAGACAATATGGAGCGCAACGCCCATCGCTTGACGTTGCATTCACCTGCGAGGAAGATATTGCCCTGAATGGGTAGAGAGTTTATTGACTTCGCTCAAACTTTACGGCGTTTTTGTATACAGGAAGTAGACAAATTTTCTTTTGTTACAACCATTTACTACGATGCAACCATAAAGCAACACCACCAATAAGAACAACTAACAGAATACAAAAAAGCGAAAAACCGAATTGCCATCCCCCGCCAGGAATACCACCAAGGTTGACACCAAATAATCCCGTTAAAAACGTACTGGGTAAAAAGACCATTGCCATCAAGGACATCGTATACGTGCGACGCGCTAAGTTTTCCTGCATGACCTGGGCGATTTCATCCGCCATCACGCCAGTTCGGGCAATACAAGCGTCAATCTCATCCAGACCACGTCCGAGACGATCGGCAATATCCTGCATTCGGCGGCGCTGGTCGTCATTCATCCACGGCAGGCGCTCACTGGCAAGACGAGCATAAACATCACGTTGAGGCGCCATATAGCGACGCATAACAATTAATTGTTTACGCAGTAGCGCCAGGAAACCGCGCGGAGGAATTTGTTGATCGAGTAGATTATCTTCCAGGTCGATAATTTTATCGTGCAGTTGTTCTATAAACTCACTGGAATGATCGGTCAACGCATCACAAACATCCACCAACCAGCCGCCGCAATCGGTCGGACCAGTGCCCTCTTCCAGATCGCTAACCACATCATCCAACGCCAACACTTTACGTTGTCGGGTCGAGACAATTAACCGTCCGTCCATATAAACACGCATGGCCACCAACTGGTCGGGACGTTCATCAGTACTGCCATTAATGCAGCGCAAAGTAATCAGCGTCCCTTCGCCAAGACGACTGACTCTGGGCCGTGTACTTTCTCCCGCCAGCGCATCGCGCACATTATTTGGCAGCAGTGGTGTCGTCGCCAGCCACTGGGCGCTGTCATGGTGCACATAATTGAGGTGGAGCCAGCAAGGATGCGCTTCATCTATCTCATCTGTATTTTCCAGCGGTTTAACGCCACCTTTGCCATCCAGAATCCAGGCAAATACTGCATCCGGGACATTTACGTCCGCTCCCTTAATCACTTCCACAGTTGCCTCCATCATCAACGGATTATTTTGTAGTCTAGTCTTCTGGTCATGTTACGCAAAATCTCATCACCCCATTACCCTGAAATGATTAATAAAATCCTGTCAAAATTAAATACAGAAAGCAAAATACTTTTCCTGATTTGAAAACGTGTAAAGCGTTAAATAGCGTCTATCATTATCAGAATTATCTGATCATTTGTCGTGGCATTTTTGCGATCAGGTAGTAACAAAAGATTGATAAAAATAACGGGATTTCAATGACTACGCACAACTTCAATACTCTGGACTTATTAACAAGTCCTGTCTGGATCGTTTCCCCTTTCGAGGAAAAATTAATTTATGCCAATAGTGCTGCGCGACTGTTGATGCAAGAACGCACTTTTAGTCAACTACGTACCGGGCTCTATTCCATCTCCTCGCAAAACGAACTGCCAAAATACCTGACAGACCTGCATAACCAGCTTGATATTGTAGAAATCCTCACTGTCCAGCGTAATGGTGAAGATACAGCATTAAGCTGTCGGTTGACCCTCAACGAGATTAGTGACACTGGAAAAGTCATTATATTTGAAGGAATGGAAACACCCGCAACTCTGGGTTTAAAGGCCAGCCGTTCAGCGAATTATCAACGTAAAAAACAAGGGTTTTATGCTCGTTTTTTTCTGACTAACTCCGCGCCAATGTTGTTGATAGATCCCTCGCGTGATGGCCAAATCGTCGATGCTAATCTGGCCGCGCTTAATTTCTATGGCTATAACCATGAAACAATGTGTCAGAAACACACCTGGGAAATTAATATGCTTGGGCGTCGCGTTATGCCTGTCATGCATGAAATTTCACGTTTGCCCGGCGGGCATAAACCCCTCAATTTTGTCCATAAACTGGCAGATGGTTCCGTTCGACACGTACAAACTTATGCTGGGCCAATTGAGATTTACGGTGACAGGTTAATGTTATGTATCGTACATGATATTACTGAGCAAAAACGGCTGGAGGAACAGCTGGAACATGCTGCCCACCATGATGCGCTAACGGGGTTACTTAACCGTCGACAGTTTTACCACATAACTGACCCAGGACAGATGCAGCACCTGGCAATCGCTCAGGACTACAGTTTGTTGCTCATCGACACCGATCGTTTTAAACATATCAATGACTTATACGGTCATCAGAAAGGGGATGAAGTGTTATGCACGCTTGCCCGTACACTCGAAAGCAGCGCCCGCAAAGGCGATTTGGTGTTTCGCTGGGGTGGTGAAGAGTTCGTCTTATTATTGCCCAGAGCCCCTCTGGATACTGCACTTTCCTTGGCTGAAACGATCCGCTTGAGCGTGGCAAAAGTGAGCATTTCGGGCTTGCCGCGCTTCACCGTCAGTATTGGCGTGGCGCATCACGAAGGAAATGAAAGTATCGATGAACTGTTTAAACGGGTCGATGATGCGTTGTATCGGGCAAAAAATGATGGACGCAACCGCGTGCTGGCAGCATAAGCCACGGAAGCGTCCCGTGATCAACGGCTGCGTTTAGCGTGGCGCTCCCAGTTTTCCTGCTTCGCCTGCGCCGTTTTACGGAGTGCGACGTAACACGCCCCGCTGCCGCCATGATGCGGTAGCGCGGTACAATATGCCTGGACATCATCAAATTCAGTCAGCCAGCGCGCCACATAGCTGCGAACAATGTTGGCGTGCGATTTATCGTCCCGCCCTTTGCCATGAATAATCAGCACGTTACGTAAACCATCCGCCAATGCCTGTTGAATAAAAATGAACACCATTTTGCGGCACTCTTCCACCGGCTGACGTAGAAGATTCAGGCTGGCCTGCTGCGGATATTTACCGCTGCGTAACTTATCCAGCACCCCATGTTGCAGCCCTTCTCGCCGAAACTCCAGCGGCTGGCTTCGCGGGATGATGTCGAGAAATCCAGTAGTAAGGAAATTATCAAGTTGCAGCGTGTCGATACGCTGCGGCGCACGTTGGTTACGCGTTGGATGCCAGTGGACATCTGTAGCGCGCTTCAGTGGCTGGACATCTTCCATGGCGTCAAGAAACAGCGATTTGTCGTCAAGGTTCATGTAACCTCCTATGCACCTTCACACATCTGATATTTGCGGCATCGTTCACTTCACAGATTGAAACAATACTTTGCTCCATACCTGCTGGTGTCTGCACTGGCGGGGCATTTTATACTAGCCTGGTGACAGTATCGAACAGTTTAGACCGGGTTTAATTCAGCACAGGCATCCGATCAGGGTGATTTGTTCATCGCAGGAGTCAACATAAATGCGATGAGTAACAGGCCACTGATTAGCAGAAAGGTATCCGAAAATGCCATAGTTTGTGCCTCCCGCAACATCAATTGACTCAACAATTTGGTTGAAGCCAGTATTTCCGATGTCTGGTCACTTCCACTGCGATTAAAAAATAAAGCACTTCTGGAAATGAAGTCATTCACCGTATGGGGAACAGAAACCATTTTTTCACCCATTCTCAAAAAATGAAAATTAGTTCGGTTATTGAGAATAGTGCCACACAGGGCAATACCAATCGCGCCCCCAAGATTACGTGTTAAATTAAATACACCTGAGGCTAACTTCAGCCGTTCTTTGGGAATTCTTCCCAGCGTTAATGTTACGATGGGAGCCATCGCAAACTGCTGCGAAATCCCTCTGATGGCCTGTGGAAACAGTAACTCCTGCCATCCCCATTCGTGGGTTATAGGGGTAAAAAGATACATTGAAAACACAAATCCCCCCAGCCCCGCCATCAACAGCCATCGCAGATTTATTTTTTTAGTTAACCAGAAGTAAAAGGGAACAGAAAGTAACTGGAAGATACCTGTTGTGCAAACGGCAAAACCTATCTCTTCGGCATTTAATCCGCGAACCCGCCCCAAAAATACAGGTATTAAATATACAGTAGAGAATATCCCAACTCCTCCAGAAAAAGAAAAAAAACATCCCAGCGTAAAATTTTTATCCTTAAAAGCATGAAGATCCATGATCGGATTGGATAGGCTTTGTTGAATAAATCAGATTTCGGGTAAGTCTCCCCCGTAGCGGGTTGTGTTTTCAGGCAATACGCACGCTTTC
>NZ_SZVK01000037.1:0-41735 GCF_005280595.1 Escherichia sp. MR
ATCGGTGGAGCTGCATGACAAAGTCATCGGGCATTATCTGAACATAAAACACTATCAATAAGTTGGAGTCATTACCATATTCCCGATAGTAAAAGGCTATCGGGAATTATTTTTACACCAGACTCTTCAACCGATAAATCCACTCCAGCGCCTGACGCGGAGTCAGAGAATCTGGATCGAGATTTTCCAGTGCTTCGACCGCTGGCGAGGTTTCTTCCGGCACAGAAAGTAGTGACATTTGCGTACCATCTACCTGTGTAGCGGCAGCATTCGGCGAAATGCTTTCCAGCTCACGCAGTTTCTGTCGCGCACGTTTGATCACCTCTTTCGGTACACCTGCCAGCGCAGCAACCGCCAGACCGTAGCTCTTACTCGCCGCGCCGTCCTGTACGCTGTGCATAAAGGCGATAGTGTCTCCGTGCTCCAGCGCATCGAGATGCACGTTGGCGACGCCTTCCATTTTCTCCGGCAGTTGAGTCAGCTCGAAGTAATGGGTAGCAAACAGCGTCAACGCTTTAATTTTATTCGCCAGATTTTCGGCACATGCCCACGCCAGCGACAGGCCATCGTAAGTCGACGTTCCGCGCCCAATCTCATCCATCAATACCAGACTATACTCGGTGGCGTTATGCAGAATATTAGCGGTTTCGGTCATCTCCACCATAAAGGTTGAACGTCCGGAAGCCAGATCATCCGCTGCGCCAACACGGGTGAAGATGCGATCGATCGGCCCAATCTCGACTTTTTGTGCCGGTACGTAACTGCCAATATACGCCATCAGCGCAATCAACGCGGTCTGGCGCATATAGGTACTTTTACCGCCCATGTTCGGACCGGTGATGATCAACATCCGTCGCTGCGGTGACAGGTTCAGCGGGTTAGCGATAAACGGCTCATTCAGCACCTGTTCAACCACCGGATGGCGACCTTCGGTAATACGAATGCCGGGTTTATCGATAAAGGTCGGGCAGGTGTAGTTCAGGGTATATGCGCGTTCTGCCAGATTTACCAGCACGTCCAGTTCTGCCAGCGCGCTCGCACTCTGTTGTAACGCTTCCAGATGCGGCAGTAGCAGGTCGAACAACTCTTCATAAAGCTGTTTTTCCAGCGTCAGTGCTTTACCTTTTGAAGTCAGCACCTTGTCTTCGTACTCTTTCAGCTCCGGAATAATGTAACGTTCGGCGTTTT
The DNA here is from genome assembly GCF_005280595.1 of Escherichia sp. MR. NCBI lineage: Bacteria > Pseudomonadati > Pseudomonadota > Gammaproteobacteria > Enterobacterales > Enterobacteriaceae > Escherichia > Escherichia sp. MR. The sequence goes on from NZ_SZVK01000037.1 coordinate 1,189, forward strand.
TCAGTGTCTGGCGGCGCATATAGTTAATTGGCGCCAGATGACTTTGCCCACGGCTGATTTGAATGTAGTAGCCGTGCACCGCATTAAAGCCGACTTTCAGCGTGTCCAGACCGGTACGTTCACGTTCGCGGATTTCCAGACGCTCCAGATAATCGGTCGCACCGTCAGCCAGCGCACGCCACTCATCCAGCTCTTCGTTATAGCCTGGAGCGATGACGCCACCGTCGCGCACCAGCACCGGTGGCGTGTCGATGATTGCTCGCTCCAGCAGGTCGCGCAGTTCGGCAAATTCGCCCATTTTTTCACGCAGCGCCTGTACTGGTGCACTATCGACATTTTCTAACTGTGCACGCAGTTCCGGCAGTTGCTGGAAGGCATGACGCATACGAGCAAGGTCGCGCGGGCGAGCGGTACGCAACGCCAGGCGTGCCAGAATACGCTCCAGATCGCCGACCTGCCGGAGTACCGGCTGTAACTCGGCGGTGAAATCCTGCAATGCGCCAATAGTTTGCTGACGCTCAAGCAACACACGGGTGTCGCGCACCGGCATATGCAGCCAGCGTTTCAGCATACGGCTACCCATCGGCGTGACGGTGCAATCGAGCACGGAAGCCAATGTATTTTCCGCGCCGCCCGCCAGATTCTGGGTAATTTCCAGGTTACGACGCGTCGCAGCATCCATAATGATGCTGTCCTGCTCACGTTCCATAGTGATAGAGCGAATATGCGGCAGGGTCGTGCGTTGGGTATCTTTCGCATACTGTAACAGACAACCGGCAGCACAAAGCCCACGAGGCGCGTTCTCGACGCCAAAACCGACCAGATCGCGGGTGCCAAATTGCAGGTTCAACTGCTGGCGCGCGGTGTCGATTTCAAACTCCCACAGCGGGCGACGACGCAGGCCGCGACGACCTTCAATCAGCGACATCTCGGCGAAATCTTCTGCATACAACAGTTCAGCCGGATTGGTGCGTTGCAGCTCTGCTGCCATCGTTTCGCGGTCAGCAGGTTCGCTCAGACGAAAACGACCGGAGCTGATATCCAGCGTCGCGTAACCGAAACCTTTGCTGTCCTGCCAGATAGCCGCCAGCAGATTGTCCTGACGCTCCTGTAGCAGGGCTTCATCGCTGATCGTGCCCGGCGTGACGATACGGACAACTTTGCGCTCAACCGGCCCTTTGCTGGTAGCCGGATCGCCGATTTGTTCACAAATCGCAACCGACTCACCTTGATTCACCAGTTTGGCGAGATAGTTTTCCACTGCATGGTAGGGAATACCCGCCATCGGGATCGGCTCGCCCGCAGATGCGCCGCGTTTAGTCAGTGAAATATCCAGCAGCTGCGATGCTCGTTTTGCGTCGTCATAAAACAGCTCGTAAAAGTCACCCATCCGGTAGAACAGCAGGATCTCAGGATGCTGGGCTTTCAGCTTGAGGTACTGCTGCATCATCGGCGTATGGGCGTCGAAATTTTCTATTACACTCATGGAGTTAGATCCGGTTCCCTGATGTTAAATGTAGTGTGATGGTTTTTATTTTCGTTGTAATCACATAAGGCGCACATGATACCGGAGTTAATCATTTCAGGGGAAGACACGAAAGGTGAGTTCTTGATGTCGGTTCCGGGAAAAATGCTGCTTTGCAGCGTTTGCTTGTTGGCTGTGGAAAAGGGGCGCAACATTGTCTGGTTGAAGAAACCTTCTCCTTCAGAGCCATAGTCCCCTTTACATTTAAGTTGTAATATAAATGCACCTTAAGAGTGTGGAGGCAGCATGTCCGGTAAGCGTATCTCTCGTGAAAAACTGACGATTAAAAGAATGATCGATCTTTATCAAGCGCAATGCCCGCAGGCGTCAGCGGAGCCGGGGCATTACGATGCGCTGTTTGCTTACGCGCAAAAGCGGCTGGATAAATGTGTGTTCGGCGAAGAGAAACCAGCCTGTAAGCAGTGTCCGGTTCACTGTTATCAGCCAGCAAAGCGTGAGGAGATGAAACAGATTATGCGTTGGGCGGGGCCGCGAATGCTGTGGCGTCATCCGATCTTAACCGTGCGTCATCTGATTGATGATAAGCGTCCGGTGCCGGAATTGCCGGAAAAATATCGCCCGAAGAAACCACGTGAATAGCGTGCCGGATAGATCTTCCTGTCCGGCACTCCAGACGATTAAACCAACGCCGCTTTATCAATTCCCAGCCGCTTCATCCGTGACAGCAGGGTCGTGCGTTTTAACCCCAGACGTTGCGCAGCGCCTTTCGGACCCGCGACTACGCCGTTCGTCTCTTTTAATACGCGAACAATCAGTTGATATTCATCTTCGCCTTCCTGAGCGACGACCGTTGCAGCAGGCGGCGTTTCGGGTTCTGGCAGTGAGATATCGGGTAAAGAGAGTTGTAGAACATTACCGCGAGTCAGCAGTACCGCACGCTCAATAACATTTTCCAGTTCGCGCACGTTACCCGGCCATTCCATGTTGCTCAATATGCGCAGTGTCTCGGCAGGAATGCTGTCGATATTGCGCCCCAGTCGGCGGGCAATTTTGAAGGTAAAGGCTTTCGCCAGCAGCGGAATATCTTCCGGGCGCTCGCGTAACGGCGGCAGGTGGATCGGGAAGACGTTCAGGCGGTAATAGAGATCGCTACGGAACTCGCGGTCGGCGACCATTTTTTTCAGATCGCGATTAGTTGCGGCGATTAAACGCACGTCTGTCTGAATGATTTTGTTGCTGCCGAGGCGTTCAAACTCCTGCTCCTGCAATACGCGCAGCAACTTTGGCTGTAACTCCAGTGGCATATCGCCCACTTCATCGAGGAACAGAGAGCTTTTATCCGCCAGTTCAAAACGACCGATGCGCTGGGCGCTGGCACCGGTAAAGGCACCACGTTCATGACCAAACAGATCGCTTTCCAGTAATCCGGCAGGCATGGCGGCGCAGTTCATTTTCACCATGCGACGATTATTACGCCCACTGAGATTATGGATTGCGCGGGCAATCAGCTCTTTACCCGTGCCAGTTTCACCGAGGATCAGAACGGTACTGTCGCTTTGCGCCACCATTTCAACTTGTTTAAGCACGCTGTACATGGCTTCGCTGCGACCAATAATCTCGCCAAATTCACTATCTACATTGTTGAGTTGTTCAGTCAGGGCTAGGTTTTCATCAACCAACCGCTCTTTCAGACGGTGGATTTCCTGGTAGGCGAGGGCATTATCCACGGCGATTGCCACTCGTTCGGCAATCTGGCGCAGCAAACTCAGGTTGGTGGTGGTAAATGTTTTCTCTTCGCACTGTGCCAGTTTCAGCACGCCCAGCATGGTATTGCCAGACATCAACGGCAGCAGGCACAGCGTCTGGATCTGGTTACCCCAGGTATCGAACAACATGCGTTCGTAGGGGGCTAAATCATCCCGCTCGTGGAGATTAATCAGCAGCATCTCTTTGCTTTTAAATACGCGCTCGGTGAGGGTTCCGGCCTCATCAACTTCACTCTGTTCGTGAGTGGGATGCTGTTTATCGAGATAGTGAGTGGAGTAAACGTTGAGTTTGTTTTTGCGGTGGCTGCGTAAGACGATGCTGATATCGTCGATGTCGAAGTAGTAGTGGATCTCTTTCGCCACTTCGCTGACCAGTTCGTCCATATCCAGGCGGGAGAGTACCGCATTGGTGATGGCAACCAGAATGCGGAAGTTATCCCGTTCCCGACATAACAGTTCGTAGTCGACATTGTTGATGATGCGACTCTGAATTTGCTCGGTGACAACAGAAACAATCTGCGTAAAGGTTTGCAGGCGATTGAACTCTTTTTCGCTCCACGGGCGATCGTCATAACGAATAAATTCACAGCCGCCAAAAATATGTCCTTCCGCTGCCTGTGGCATCAGGCAATAGTGACCAAATTTAGGGTATAGCCCGCTTGTGGCCAGTTGTGGCCAGGTTTCACAAAATTCTTCGTAGCTGCAATGCAGCGTATCAGGACGTGACAAAATGCTGCGCACCGGCCCATGTGCCAGAACGGTTTCGTCTTCGTATTTTATAGGGGGTTCTTTGTCACGCGACGCGTAATAAGTCGCACGTTGAGTCTGCGCTTGCCACAACACAATCGCCGCGTTGTCGGCGAGCGCAGAACGCTTTACCAGTTGCGAAAGAGCCTCACACAGCGAGGCCAGATCGGGCTGCTGCAATAGTGTCCGAGTGATGTCGAACAACCCTTGTTGCCCGAGATCACTCATCGGTGTATACGACATGTTGTTCTTCCAGGAAAGCACCGCTAAGCGGTGCAAAAGGTAAATGACAAATTATAGGAGCTTTAGGTTTTTATTAGCATATACGAGGCAGCGGTTCGGCGTGAGGTAGATCGAGAGTTCGTTTCACGCCATAAAGCCCTGCGAGACGAACACCTTTACGTTCCACCACTTCGCCAATTAACGCCGCATCCTGTCCTAGTGGATGGGAATGCAGCGCCGCCAACACTTGCTCAGCCGCGTTACGCTCTACGGCAATCACCAGCTTACCTTCGTTGGCAAAGTTGAGGGCGTCCAGCCCCAGCAGCTCACAAACGCCGCGCACGGCAGGTTTAACCGGTAGCGCAGCTTCTGAAAGTTCAATGCCGCAACCGCAGGCTGCCGCAAACTCATGAACCACCGCATTCACCCCACCACGGGTGGCATCGCGCAGCGCCTTCACGCCGGGAATGTCTCGCAGCGTCTGAATCAGCGGCGTCAGCACCGCGCAGTCGCTGACCAGTTCGCCATCCAGCCCCAGTTGTTCGCGCAAGTTAAGGATAGTCGCACCGTGGTCGCCGAGCGTACCGCTAACCAGCAATACATCGCCGGCGGTCAGGGTTTGTGCACCCCAGTGAATATTTGCCGGGATCGCGCCCATGCCTGCGGTGTTGATAAACAGTTTATCTGCCGCCCCACGCTGCACCACTTTGGTATCGCCGGTGACAATAGCAATGCCAGCCGCACGGGCAGTTTCAGCCATGCTGGTGACCACGGCTTTCAGCGTCTCCATCGGCAATCCTTCTTCAAGGATAAATCCACAGGAGAGATAGCGTGGAATTGCGCCGCTGACCGCCACGTCATTCGCCGTGCCGCAAATCGCCAGCTTGCCAATATTGCCACCAGGAAAGAACAGCGGGTCAATGACGTAACTGTCGGTGGAAAAGGCCAGACGGTCGCCTTCCGCCACCAGTTGTGCCAGGTCAAGACGCGCCTGATCTTCCTGCTCTGCCAGCCACGGATTCGCAAAGGCTTCCATAAACAGGCTGTTGATTAATTGCTGCATCGCCTGGCCGCCGCTGCCGTGGGCGAGTTGGATATTATTCACGCTTCACTCTCCTGCTGACGATACTGATACCACGCGGCGCACGCTCCTTCAGAGGAGACCATCAGCGCGCCGAATGCGGTTTGAGGATTACAGGTGTTACCAAACAGCGGGCATTGATGCGGCTTACATTTGCCCGTCAATACTTCGCCACAGCGCGCGCGTGGATCATCGCAAACCTGCTGCGGTGCCGGGCGGAAATGCGCTTCAGCGTCAAATCGCTGATAATCCGGCGTCAGATGCACGCCAGAAGATTCGATCACCCCAAGGCCACGCCATTCGCTATCGCCGTTAACACAGAACACGTCGGCTATCGCCTGTTGCGCCAGCAGGTTACCTGCGTCAGGCACCACCCTACGGTACTGATTCTCTACTTTGCTGTGGGCCGCTATTTTCTGCTCTACCAGCATCACCACGCCTTGTAGTAGATCAAGGGGTTCGAAACCAGCGACCACCAGCGGACGATTAAAATCGCTGGCGATAAAATTATAGGCATCAGTGCCGATAACCATACTAACGTGACCGGGCGCAAGAAACGCGTCGATACCGTTATCTGGCTGTTCCAGCAAACTGCGCAGCGTCGGGATAAGCGTAATGTGCTGGCAGAAGAAGTAAAAATTCTGCACATCGCGGGCTTTCGCCTGTTGCAGAGTGATGGCCGTCGTCGGCATGGTGGTTTCAAAACCTAAGCCGAAGAATACCACTTTACGGGTTGGATTCTCCTGCGCCAGTTTCAACGCATCCATTGGCGAGTAAACGATGCGCACATCGGCACCGCGTGCTTTTGCCTGCAACAGCGAACCCTGTTTCCCTGGTACGCGCATGGCATCGCCAAAGGTACAGAAGATGACTTCCGGATGGCTGGCAATCTCCACGCAGGTGTCGATTCTACCCATTGGCAGTACGCACACCGGGCAACCCGGACCGTGGATAAACTCAACGTTTTCCGGCAGTAACTGGTCGAGGCCGAATTTAAAAATGGCGTGGGTATGACCGCCACACACTTCCATAATGCGCAGAGGGCGTTCGGCAGTGTAAGAGAGATGTGAAGCACGTTCGCGCAGATGCTCAATTAACTGCATCACCTGTTCCGGCGCGCGATATTCATCAACAAAACGCATTATTTTTCCTCGCCATACAACAGCGCGCCAACATCCGGCTCAACGTCAAACATATTTTGTAATGCGTCGAGGGTGTCGCGCGCTTCGGCTTCATTAATTACGCTCATGGCAAAGCCAACGTGAACCAGTACCCACTGGCCCACGCGCGGCTGACCGTTTTCATCGCAGCTGCCGACTAACGTTAAATCGACATCGCGCTGAATGCCGCAGACGTCGACTTTCGCCTGGTTGCCGTCAATGGTGCGAATCTGGCCGGGAACGCCTATGCACATCGCTGTGTCTCCAGCCAGTTCAGCCACTGGTCCATCCCTTCGCCGCTGGTGGCGGAAATGAGGATGATTTCAATTTCTGGATTGACTTCGCGGGCGCAGGCGATGCATTTCTCAACGTCGAAATTGAGATACGGCAGCAGGTCAACTTTGTTGAGCAGCATCAGCGAGGCGGCGGCAAACATATGCGGATATTTCAGCGGTTTGTCTTCGCCTTCGGTAACGGAAAGCACCGCAACTTTATGTTTTTCACCCAGATCGAAGCTGGCCGGGCACACCAGGTTGCCAACGTTTTCGATAAACAGAATACCGTTATCGTCCAGTGGCAGACGCGGCGCGGCGTCGGCGATCATCTGTGCGTCAAGATGGCAACCTTTACCGGTGTTCACCTGAATCGCTGGCGTGCCGGTAGCGCGAATACGTGCGGCATCGTTCACGGTTTGCTGGTCGCCTTCAATCACCGCGCACGGAACGCTGTCTTTCAGGCGCATTAAGGTTTCCGTCAGCAGCGTGGTTTTACCGGAACCGGGGCTGGATACCAGGTTGAGCACCAGTTGATTACGGGCAGCAAAACGCGCGCGGTTACGTTCAGCCAGGCGATTATTTTTGTCCAGCACGTCAATTTCGACTTCCAGCATCCGGCGCTGGCTCATGCCCGGCGCGTGTGTGCCTGCTTCGCCATGACCGTAATGCAGGTCGCCCTCTTCGGTCTGGCTGGGGGTAAATTCAGGCGCTTTAATGCCGGTTATTTTCATCTTCGGGCGTGCAGCCGGGGCAAAAGGCGCGCTACGAAACGCGGAATGAGGGTTATGTTCATCACCCTCGATATACAGGTTGCCTTCACCGCAACCGCATGTTGTACACATCGCTCACTCCTGGTCTATTTCTATCCGCCGAATCTGTAAACCGTCGTCTGCCACAATGCGCAGCGTGTCGCCATGACACTGTGGGCAGCGGCGGACGCGCTGGGTCAGTAGCGTCACATACTGTTGGCATGTTTCACACCAGCATTCGGCCTCTTGTTCTTCGAGGTGCAGTTTACAACCTTCCGCCACGCTGCCACGGCAAACCAGATCAAAACAAAAGGCAAGAGAGCTGGTTTCGACACAAGAAAATGCGCCAATTTTGAGCCAGACCCCAGTTACGCGTTTTGCACCGTGCTTTGCGGCCTGTTGTTCAATCAATTCCAGTGCCCGTTGGCAGAGGGTTATTTCGTGCATATCGCCTCCCATTAACTATTGCCAGCTATAAGCAATAATTGTGCCAGTGTTGACTATCCCTGCGGTGAATAATGTCGATGATGTCGAAATGACACGTCGACACGGCGTCGAAATTCAGCGGAATCATAAAAATCACCTAAATAACAATGAATTAAAAATTGGCACAAAAAATGCTTAAGGGCAGGCATCTCTGTTAAACGGGTAACCTGACAATGACTATTTGGGAAATAAGCGAGAAAGCCGATTACATCGCACAGCGGCATCGTCGCCTACAGGACCAGTGGCATATCTATTGCAATTCGCTGGTTCAGGGGATCACGTTATCAAAAGCGCGTTTGCATCACGCGATGAGCTGCGCGCCAGATAAAGAACTCTGTTTCGTTCTTTTTGAACATTTTCGCATTTACGTCACCCTGGCGGATGGCTTTAACAGCCATACCATCGAGTATTACGTCGAAACGAAAGATGGCGAAGACAAACAGCGGATTGCACTGGCTCAGTTGAGCAGTGACGGCATGATTGATGGCAAGGTCAACATCCGTAATCGCGAACAAGTGCTGGAACACTATCTCGAAAAAATCGCCGGCGTTTACGACAGCTTATACACCGCCATTGAAAACAATACCCCGGTGAATTTAAGCCAACTGGTAGAGGGACAAAGCTCGGCAGCATGAGCTGAGGCTTTGCCCGTTTTGCAGGCGTCATGCCTGTTTGGGGATGGGCGTGTCGATGAGTGTCGAAAATGACATTTCATCGGCATGTTTTCGTCAAAAATGACAATCACCTGAGGAATGCCTGGTGAATCGTTTTGTAATTGCTGACTCCACGCTCTGTATCGGCTGCCACACCTGTGAGGCCGCCTGCTCAGAGACGCATCGCCAGCACGGCCTGCAATCCATGCCGCGCCTGCGAGTGATGCTAAATGAAAAAGAATCTGCACCGCAGCTCTGTCACCACTGTGAAGATGCGCCCTGTGCGGTGGTCTGCCCGGTTAATGCCATCACCCGCGTTGATGGTGCCGTGCAGTTGAATGAAAGTCTGTGCGTAAGCTGCAAACTTTGCGGCATCGCCTGCCCGTTTGGCGCAATTGAATTTTCCGGCAGCCGTCCGCTGGATATTCCGGCAAATGCCAATACCCCGAAAGCGCCACCGGCACCGCCTGCTCCGGCGCGTGTCAGCACATTGCTTGACTGGGTGCCGGGCATTCGCGCGATCGCCGTCAAATGTGATCTTTGTAGCTTTGATGAACAAGGTCCAGCTTGCGTGCGGATGTGCCCAACCAAAGCCCTGCATCTGGTGGATAACACCGATATCGCCCGCGTCAGCAAACGTAAGCGTGAGCTGACTTTTAATACGGACTTTGGCGATCTCACCTTGTTTCAGCAGGCTCAAAGTGGAGAGGCTAAATGAGCGCAATTTCCCTGATCAACAGCGGCGTGGCGTGGTTTGTTGCCGCCGCTGTTCTGGCATTTCTCTTTTCTTTTCATAAGGCGCTGAGTGGCTGGATAGCCGGGATTGGCGGCGCGGTTGGTAGCGTGTACACAGCAGCAGCAGGTTTCACCGTGCTGACGGGGGCGGTCGGCGTGAGCGGTACGCTGTCACTGGTAAGCTACGATGTGCAAATCTCTCCGCTTAACGCGATTTGGTTGATAACCCTCGGCCTGTGCGGCCTGTTTGTCAGCCTCTACAACATTGACTGGCATCGCCACGCGCAGGTGAAATGCAACGGTTTGCAGATCAATATGCTGATGGTTGCCGCCGTGTGCGCCGTCATTGCCAGCAACCTGGGCATGTTCGTGGTAATGGCCGAAATCATGGCTCTGTGCGCGGTGTTTCTCACCAGCAACAGCAAAGAGGGCAAACTGTGGTTTGCGCTGGGGCGTCTTGGCACTCTGCTGCTGGCGATTGCCTGCTGGCTGGTCTGGCAACGTTACGGCACGCTGGATCTGCGCCTGCTGGATATGCGCGTGCAACAGCTGCCGCTCGGTTCCGATATCTGGCTGCTCGGCGTGATTGGCTTTGGCCTGCTGGCCGGGATTATCCCGCTGCACGGCTGGGTGCCGCAGGCTCATGCTAACGCTTCTGCGCCTGCTGCCGCGCTGTTTTCCACGGTGGTAATGAAAATCGGCCTGCTGGGCATTTTAACCCTGTCTCTGCTGGGCGGTAACGCGCCGCTGTGGTGGGGAATTGCGCTGCTGGTGCTCGGCATGATCACCGCGTTCGTCGGTGGTTTGTATGCGCTGATGGAGCACAACATCCAGCGTCTGCTGGCTTACCACACACTGGAAAATATCGGCATCATCCTGCTGGGGCTGGGGGCTGGCGTAACGGGTATCGCGCTCGAACAACCGGCGCTGATTGCTCTTGGCCTGGTCGGTGGCCTGTACCATCTGCTTAATCATAGCCTGTTCAAAAGCGTACTGTTCCTTGGGGCGGGTAGCGTCTGGTTCCGTACTGGTCATCGCGATATCGAAAAACTCGGCGGCATTGGCAAGAAAATGCCGGTTATCTCCATCGCCATGTTAGTCGGGCTGATGGCAATGGCTGCGCTGCCGCCGTTGAACGGGTTTGCCGGTGAATGGGTTATCTATCAATCCTTCTTCAAACTGAGCAATAGCGGAATGTTCGTTGCCCGTCTGCTGGGGCCGCTGCTCGCCGTGGGGCTGGCAATTACCGGTGCGCTGGCGGTGATGTGTATGGCGAAAGTCTATGGCGTCACGTTCCTCGGTGCGCCACGTACAAAAGAAGCCGAAAACGCCACCTGTGCGCCGCTCCTGATGAGCGTCAGCGTAGTGGCACTGGCGATTTGCTGCGTAATTGGCGGTGTTGCTGCGCCGTGGCTACTGCCGATGCTCTCTGCTGCTGTACCTCTGCCGCTGGAGCCTGCTAACACCACCGTTTCTCAACCAATGATCACGTTGCTGCTGATTGCCTGCCCGCTGCTGCCATTCATCATTATGGCGATTTGCAAAGGCGACCGCCTGCCGTCGCGTTCCCGTGGCGCGGCATGGGTGTGCGGCTACGACCATGAAAAATCAATGGTGATTACTGCTCATGGTTTTGCCATGCCGGTGAAACAGGCGTTTGCGCCGGTGCTGAAACTGCGCAAAGTGCTGAATCCAGTGTCGCTGGTGCCGGGCTGGCAGAGCGAGGGGAGTGCGTTGCTGTTCCGCCGGATGGCGCTGGTTGAACTGGCGGTGCTGGTGGTGATTATTGTTTCACGAGGAGCCTGAGAATGAGTGTTTTATATCCGTTAATTCAGGCGCTGGTGTTATTTACCGTTGCGCCGCTGCTCTCCGGTATAACCCGCGTGGCGCGCGCACGCTTGCATAACCGTCGCGGGCCGGGCGTGTTGCAGGAGTATCGCGACATTATCAAACTGCTGGGGCGTCAGAGTGTTGGCCCGGATGCCTCCGGCTGGGTGTTCCGCCTGACGCCATACGTGATGGTGGGCGTCATGCTGACTATCGCTACCGCGCTGCCGGTGGTGACCGTCGGTTCTCCGCTGCCGCAACTGGGCGATTTGATCACCTTACTGTATCTCTTTGCCATCGCGCGTTTCTTCTTTGCCATTTCCGGTCTGGATACCGGTAGCCCGTTTACCGCTATCGGCGCGAGCCGTGAAGCGATGCTTGGCGTGCTGGTCGAACCGATGCTGCTGCTTGGTCTGTGGGTTGCCGCACAGGTTGCCGGTTCCACCAACATCAGCAACATCACCGACACCGTTTACCACTGGCCTCTGAGCCAGAGCATCCCGCTGGTGCTGGCACTCTGTGCCTGCGCATTCGCCACCTTTATCGAAATGGGCAAACTGCCGTTCGACCTTGCGGAAGCCGAGCAGGAGTTGCAGGAAGGGCCGCTCTCTGAATACAGCGGCAGCGGCTTTGGCGTCATGAAATGGGGTATCAGCCTGAAACAGCTGGTGGTGTTGCAGATGTTCGTCGGGGTGTTTATTCCGTGGGGACAAATGGAAACCTTCACCGCTGGCGGGCTGCTGCTGGCGCTGGTGATTGCCATCGTCAAACTGGTGGTCGGTGTCCTGGTTATCGCGCTGTTCGAAAACAGCATGGCCCGTCTGCGTCTTGATATTACTCCGCGCATTACCTGGGCTGGGTTTGGCTTTGCATTTTTAGCGTTCGTCTCCTTGCTGGCGGCGTGATTAAAGAGAGTATGAGAATGTCTGAAGAAAAATTAGGTCAACATTATCTCGCCGCGCTGAATGAGGCATTTCCGGGCGTCGTGCTGGATCACGCCTGGCAGACCAAAGATCAGCTGACCGTGACCGTAAAGGTGAACTATCTGCCGGAAGTGGTGGAGTTCCTCTACTACAAACAGGGGGGCTGGCTGTCGGTACTGTTTGGTAACGATGAACGCAAACTGAATGGTCATTATGCCGTTTACTATGTGCTGTCGATGGAGAAGGGCACGAAGTGCTGGATAACCGTGCGCGTCGAAGTTGACGCCAACAAACCGGAATATCCGTCCGTGACGCCGCGCGTTCCGGCGGCGGTCTGGGGCGAGCGTGAAGTGCGCGATATGTACGGTTTGATTCCGGTTGGTCTGCCGGATGAACGCCGTCTGGTGCTGCCGGATGACTGGCCGGATGAACTCTACCCGCTGCGTAAAGACAGCATGGATTATCGTCAACGTCCGGCACCAACCACCGATGCAGAAACCTACGAGTTCATCAACGAACTGGGTGATAAGAAAAACAACGTGGTGCCGATTGGCCCACTGCACGTTACCTCCGATGAACCGGGTCACTTCCGCCTGTTCGTTGACGGCGAAAACATTATCGACGCCGACTACCGCCTGTTCTACGTCCATCGCGGCATGGAAAAACTGGCGGAAACCCGTATGGGTTACAACGAAGTGACCTTCCTGTCGGATCGTGTTTGCGGGATCTGCGGCTTTGCCCACAGCACCGCCTACACCACGTCGGTGGAAAACGCGATGGGTATTCAGGTGCCAGAACGCGCGCAGATGATCCGCGCCATTCTGCTGGAGGTGGAACGCCTGCACTCGCATCTGCTCAACCTCGGCCTCGCCTGTCACTTTACCGGCTTTGACTCCGGCTTTATGCAGTTCTTCCGCGTGCGTGAATCTTCCATGAAAATGGCGGAGATCCTCACCGGGGCGCGTAAAACTTACGGTCTGAACCTGATCGGCGGGATTCGTCGCGATCTGCTGAAAGATGACATGATCCAGACCCGTCAACTGGCGCAGCAAATGCGTCGTGAAGTACAGGAGCTGGTGGATGTGCTGCTGAGTACGCCAAATATGGAACAGCGCACCGTCGGCGTTGGTCGTCTGGATCCGGAAATCGCCCGCGATTTCAGTAACGTTGGCCCGATGGTGCGCGCCAGCGGCCACGCTCGTGATACCCGTGCTGATCACCCGTTTGTCGGTTATGGCCTGCTGCCGATGGAAGTTCACAGCGAGCAGGGCTGCGACGTTATTTCGCGTCTGAAAGTGCGTATCAACGAAGTTTTTACCTCGCTCAATATGATCGACTACGGCCTGGACAATCTGCCAGGCGGCCCGCTGGCGGTGGAAGGATTCACCTACATTCCACACCGTTTTGCGCTGGGCTTTGCCGAAGCGCCGCGCGGCGATGATATCCACTGGAGCATGACCGGCGATAACCAGAAGCTGTACCGCTGGCGCTGTCGTGCCGCGACCTACGCGAACTGGCCGACCCTGCGCTACATGTTGCGCGGCAACACCGTTTCTGATGCGCCGCTGATTATCGGTAGCCTCGACCCTTGCTACTCCTGTACCGACCGCATGACCGTGGTCGATGTGCGTAAGAAGAAGAGCAAAGTGGTGCCGTACAAAGAACTCGAGCGTTACAGCATTGAGCGTAAAAACTCGCCGCTGAAATAAGGAATCGCCATGTTTACCTTTATCAAAAAAGTCATCAAAACCGGCACGGCGACCTCGTCTTATCCGCTGGAGCCGATTGCGGTTGATAAAAACTTCCGTGGTAAGCCAGAGCAGAACCCGCAGCAGTGCATCGGCTGCGCGGCCTGCGTCAATGCCTGCCCGTCAAATGCCTTAACGGTTGAAACCGACCTCACCACCGGTGAGCTGGCGTGGCAGTTCAATCTTGGGCGCTGCATCTTCTGTGGACGCTGCGAAGAAGTCTGCCCGACGGCGGCGATCAAACTGTCGCAAGAGTACGAACTGGCGGTGTGGAAGAAAGAAGACTTCCTGCAACAGTCCCGCTTCGCGCTGTGCAACTGCCGCGTCTGCAATCGTCCTTTCGCCGTACAGAAAGAGATCGACTACGCCATTGCGCTGCTTAAGCACAATGGTGACAGCCGCGCGGAAAACCACCGCGAAAGCTTTGAGACTTGCCCGGAATGTAAGCGCCAGAAATGCCTGGTGCCGTCCGACCGTATTGAACTGACTCGCCATATGAAAGAGGCCATCTGATGAGCAATTTATTAGGCCCCCGTGACGCCAACGGCATTCCGGTTCCGATGACGGTGGATGAATCCATCGCCAGCATGAAGGCGTCGTTACTGAAAAAAATCAAACGTTCTGCCTACGTTTACCGCGTGGACTGCGGTGGCTGCAACGGCTGCGAAATTGAAATTTTCGCCACGCTTTCGCCGCTGTTCGATGCAGAACGCTTCGGTATTAAAGTTGTTCCGTCCCCGCGTCATGCGGATATTTTACTGTTTACCGGCGCGGTCACCCGTGCAATGCGATCCCCTGCGCTACGTGCGTGGCAGTCCGCGCCGGACCCTAAAATCTGTATCTCTTACGGTGCCTGCGGTAACAGCGGTGGCATTTTCCACGATCTCTACTGCGTGTGGGGCGGTACGGATAAAATCGTCCCGGTGGATGTTTACATCCCTGGTTGCCCGCCAACGCCTGCCGCCACGCTGTACGGCTTTGCAATGGCGCTCGGCCTGCTGGAGCAGAAAATCCACGCCCGTGAGCCAGGCGAACTGGATGAGCAACCGGCAGAGATTCTGCATCCGGATATGGTGCAGCCGCTGCGCGTGAAAGTGGATCGCGAAGCGCGTCGCCTGGCGGGTTACCGTTATGGTCGCCAGATTGCCGATGACTTCCTTACACAATTAGGGCAGGGTGAAGAGCAGGTTGCACGCTGGCTGGAAGCGGAAAACGATCCGCGTCTGAACGAGATTGTCAGCCATCTGAATCATGTTGTTGAAGAGGCGCGTATCCGATGAGTGAAAAGGTGGTGTTCAGTCAACTGAGCCGTAAATTTATTGATGAGAACGATGCCACGCCCGCCGAGGCGCAGCAGGTGGTCTATTACAGCCTGGCGATTGGTCACCACCTTGGGGTTATCGATTGTCTGGAAGCGGCGCTCACCTGCCCGTGGGATGAATATCTGGCATGGATTGCCACTCTGGAGGCGGGCAGCGAAGCCCGCCGCAAAATGGAAGGCGTGCCGAAATATGGTGAAATCGTCATCGACATTAACCATGTGCCGATGCTGGCCAACGCATTCGATAAAGCCCGGGCAACGCAAACTTCGCAGCAGAAGGAATGGAGTACAATGCTGTTAAGTATGCTGCATGATATTCATCAGGAAAACGCCATCTATTTGATGGTGAGGAGACTGCGTGACTGACGTTTTACTCTGTGTTGGTAATAGCATGATGGGCGATGATGGCGCAGGCCCGCTGCTGGCGGAAAAGTGCGCCGCCGCGCCGAAAGGTAACTGGGTGGTGATTGACGGCGGTAGCGCACCGGAAAACGACATTGTCGCTATTCGCGAACTGCGCCCGACACGACTGCTGATTGTCGACGCCACGGATATGGGGCTAAACCCCGGCGAGATCCGCATCATCGATCCGGATGATATCGCCGAGATGTTTATGATGACTACCCATAACATGCCGTTGAACTACCTTATCGACCAGTTGAAAGAAGATATTGGCAAAGTGATTTTCCTCGGCATCCAGCCGGATATCGTCGGCTTTTACTACCCGATGACCCAGCCGATTAAAGATGCGGTAGAAACCGTTTATCAACGACTGGAAGGCTGGGAAGGGAATGGCGGATTCGCGCAGTTAGCGGTGGAAGAAGAGTAGTTTTTCAGTAAGGAATCAGGACAGGGATGTTCTTGATGAGGGAATCAGAACTGATAGCAAACGCCAGATTGCCCGATGCGCTGCGCTTATCGGGCCTACCTGGTTCGTGCGACATGTAGGCCGGATAAGGCGTTTACGCCGCATCCGGCACGGTTACCTACTCTAAATCCTCACCATTACTGGCAATCACTTTTTTATACCACCAGAATGATTTCTTACGCGTGCGCGCCAGCGTACCGTTGCCTGCGTCGTCACGGTCTACGTAGACAAAACCGTAGCGTTTGCTCATTTCACCCGTTGAGGCGGAAACCAAATCAATACAGCCCCAGGTGGTGTAGCCCATCAGCGGAATGCCGTCTGCAATCGCTTCGCCCATTGCGCGGATATGTTCGCGTAAATAGCTGATGCGATAGTCGTCGTTAATCTCACCATTGGCAGCAAATTCATCTTTTGCGCCCAGGCCGTTTTCCACCAGAAACAGCGGCTTCTGATAACGGTCGTACATCATATTCATGGTGATACGCAGACCGAGTGGATCAATTCCCCAGCCCCAGTCGCTCACTTGCAGATACGGGTTACGCAGCGATTTCACCACGTTCGCCGCACTGCTGTTGTTGGCGTTCATCTCCGCCGAGGCGCAGCGCGAGGCGTAATAGCTGAAAGAGACAAAATCGACGGTGTTTTTCAGGATTTCATCATCGCCCGGTGCTTTGTTGATGGTTACCCCTTTTTCGCGGAATACGCGGGCAGAGTAAGCCGGATACGCGCCCCGCGCCTGCACATCGATAAAAAACAGGTTTTCCCGGTCTTTCTCCAGCGCCGCCCAGACATCTTCCGGCTTGCAGCTGTAAGGGTAGAAGTTACCGCCAGCCAGCATACAGCCCACCTGATTTTGCGGGTTAACCTCATGGGCGATTTTGGTGGCTAACGCACTGGCAACCAGCTGGTGATGCGCAGCCTGATATTTCACCTGATCCTGATTTTCCCCTTCTTCAAACACCAGACCCGCGCCGGAGAACGGGCTATGCAACATAATGTTGATTTCATTGAAGGTTAGCCAGTATTTCACCAGACCATCAAATGCTTCAAAGCAGGTTCTGGCGTAGCGGCTGAAAAACTCCACCAGCTTGCGGTTACGCCAGGAGCCATATTCGGTGACCAGATGCATCGGCACATCGAAGTGGCACAACGTGACCAGCGGTTCGATACCGTACTTTTTACACTCTTCAAATACCGCGCGGTAAAAGGCAATGCCCTGCTGGTTGGGCGTCAGTCCATCGCCCTGCGGGAAGAGGCGGCTCCAGGCAATTGAGGTACGGAACACTTTGAATCCCATCTCTGCCATCAGGGCGATATCTTCTTTATAACGATGATAAAAATCCGTCGCCTCATGGCTGGGATAAAACTCGTCATCGCGCAACTGAAAACGTTTTTCCAGTCCCAGTTTCACCGCCATTCGATGCTCGCCGTGTGGGATCATATCGACCGTGGTCAGCCCTTTGCCGCCTTCACGGTACGCACCTTCAGACTGGTTGGCGGCAAGCGCGCCGCCCCATAAAAAACTTTCTGGAAATACTGACATTTTCATCCTCAATTAAGACTTACTTCTTTGGCGACGGTCGGTTGTGCGCTCTGATGCTTTCGCGCCTCGGCAGCCGCTTCCTCAACAGGAATATCCTCAAAGCCGAGCAACAGTGTGAGGATAAACGACAGCACGATTGCCAGTGCCATGACCGCGAACACCCAGACGATGCTCATTGGATTCGCCGGATCGAAGAATTGCACGCTGGTAAATAGCCCCGGCGCTGCCATTGAGTGGCTGGCAAGTCCCGCCATACCGGCAACCGCGCCGCAAATAAAACCACTGATAAGACTGGCGATAAGCGGACGTTTCAGGCGGATCGCTACGCCGTATAACGCCGGTTCGGAAATCCCCGCCATAATGGCTGATGCCGCCGCAGCCAGCGCCGTTTGGCGCAGTTCCGGGTTTTTCGTTTTCCACGCCACCGCCAGTGATGAACCGCCCAGCGACAGGTTAGCGCCGATCTCTGACGGCATGACCATCCCTTCTTTTCCGGTTTCGGCAATGGTCTGAATGATGGTTGGTGTAAAGACGCGGTGCATCCCGGTCATTACCAGCAGAGGCCACAGCGCGCCCATAATGGCGACTGAAAGCCAGCCCAGATAACCATGAATGGTGTAAACCAGCGCCGAAATGGCGCTACCGATCCAGATACCAATCGGGCCAATCAGCAGAATTGCCAGCGGTGCGGCAATCAACACAATCAGCATTGGCTTGAGGAAGTTTTTCGTCACCGCCGGGGTAATGCTGTCCACCCAGCGTTCGATATATGACAGGCACCAGGTCATCACCAGCGCCGGGATCACCGTGTAGGTGTATTTCACCGCGGTGACCGGAATCAGGGCAAATTCGACATGTTCACCCTGGGCCGCTTTCGCCATCAGCTCAATAAAACTCGGATGTACCAGCACACCCGCGATGGCAATCGCCAGCGACATATTGGTTTTAAATTTGATGGCGGCAGATGCCGCGACCATTAGCGGCAGGAAGAAGAAAGCACCGTCACCAATCACATTCAGAATGGTTAAGGTCGGCGATCCTTTTGTCAGCACGCCGCTCATTTCGAGGATCATCGCCAGCAGTTTGACCATCGATCCGCCGATAATCGCCGGGATCAGCGGTGACATAGTGCCGATCAGCGCATCAAGGATCCCTGCACCAATGCGACGTAGCGTGAGTTTGGGTTTACCCACGGGCAGGGCGGGTTGCATATCTCCCGGCAGCAGGCTGACGACTTCCTGAAAGGCTTGTGAAACGGTATTGCCGATAATCACCTGACACTGGTTGTCACTACGTACCACGCCGAGCACGCCGGAGATGGTTTTCAACGTCGGACTGTCGATAAGCTGGTCATCTTTGATAACAAAGCGCAAACGCGTCATACAGTGCGTGACTGCCGAGATGTTATCAACGCCGCCCAGTGCCGCTATCACCGAGCGTGCCAGCGCCGCATAATTTTTGGCCATCGGATTTTATCCTGTTATCAGTAGGGTAGATGTAGTTGTTATCAGTCGACGTGACGGAAAAATGCCGATGCTGAAACGGAATCAGGAAACCGGTTTCACAAAATCATGAATAGTTGTCACTGAATAAGCAAGAGAGTTAATTGTTCATTTTTTATATTTGTGAAACCGGTCACCTGAATATTTTTCCCGCCGATTGCGCAAGGACAATCGGCAAACGGTGCAGTACACTGCGTTGATTGCGTGTAAAGGGATGAAAATGATGACGACGATGCTGGAAGTGGCGAAGCGCGCCGGGGTTTCAAAGGCGACCGTTTCCCGCGTGCTTTCAGGTAATGGCTACGTCAGCCAGGAGACGAAAGATCGCGTGTTTCAGGCGGTAGAAGAGAGCGGTTACCGTCCAAACTTGCTGGCGCGCAATCTGTCGGCGAAGAGTACTCAGACGCTGGGGCTGGTCGTGACCAACACGCTTTACCACGGCATTTATTTTAGTGAATTACTGTTTCATGCCGCGCGAATGGCGGAAGAGAAAGGGCGACAGTTGCTATTGGCAGATGGTAAACATAGCGCCGAAGAAGAGCGCCAGGCGATTCAGTATCTGCTGGATTTGCGCTGCGACGCCATTATGATTTACCCGCGTTTTTTAAGCGTGGATGAGATTGATGACATCATTGACGCACACAGTCAGCCGATAATGGTGCTTAATCGCCGCCTGCGCAAAAATAGCAGCCATAGCGTCTGGTGCGATCATAAACAGACCAGCTTTAACGCCGTGGCAGAGTTGATAAACGCCGGACATCAGGAGATTGCTTTCCTTACCGGCTCGATGGATTCTCCCACCAGCATTGAACGTCTTGCCGGGTATAAAGACGCGCTGGCACAGCATAGTATTGCGCTCAATGAAAAACTTATCGCTAACGGTAAATGGACGCCCGCCAGCGGGGCCGAAGGGGTAGAAACGTTGCTCGAACGTGGGGCTAAATTTAGCGCGTTAGTTGCCAGTAACGACGATATGGCGATAGGTGCGATGAAAGCGTTACACGAGCGCGGCGTAGCGGTGCCAGAGCAGGTGTCAGTTATCGGATTCGATGATATCGCCATTGCCCCCTATATCGTTCCGGCGCTCTCCAGCGTAAAAATTCCGGTGACTGAGATGATTCAGGAAATTATTGGACGGCTGATTTTTATGCTCGATGGCGGGGATTTCTCACCGCCGAAAACCTTCAGCGGAAAACTGATCCGCCGCGACTCACTCATTGCTCTTTCGCAATAAATACTGTCATCACATGTCATCGTCACTAGTGTCGATGACATCGTTTTTCCTGCATTACAGAATTTTATTTCCTTAAATAACAGTAAATTAAAAACTGGCATGATTTGTGAATGTATCGGCGCATTAACTGTTATTGCTGGAGAATTTGATGAACCGTTTCATCATTGCTGACGCGAGTAAATGTATTGGTTGCCGTACCTGTGAAGTGGCGTGCGTGGTTTCTCATCAGGAAAATCAGGACTGTGCATCGCTGACCCCGGAAACATTTTTACCGCGTATCCATGTCATTAAAGGTGTGAACATTTCCACGGCGACAGTTTGCCGTCAGTGTGAAGATGCACCGTGCGCTAACGTCTGCCCGAATGGTGCTATCAGCCGTGATAAAGGGTTTGTTCATGTCATGCAGGAACGTTGTATTGGTTGCAAAACCTGCGTTGTGGCTTGCCCGTATGGCGCGATGGAAGTGGTGGTACGTCCGGTAATTCGCAACAGCGGCGCAGGACTTAACGTACGAGCTGACAAAGCCGAAGCCAATAAATGCGACCTGTGCAACCATCGTGAAGACGGCCCGGCGTGTATGGCGGCTTGCCCGACTCATGCGCTGATTTGTGTCGATCGTAATAAACTTGAACAACTGAGCGCAGAAAAACGTCGCCGTACGGCGCTGATGTTCTAAAAATCTTACAGAACTGTTCTGGCATCAAAGGAATTCCCGGAAATATTCGTAGAATACGAAGCGGGCGGTATCGCCGACCTGTGACTGCCGGATGCGACGCTGTCGTGTCCGGCTGGGCGGGTTACGCAATTCATGATGGCGGGAATAACTTAATGGCAAAAAACACATCTTGCGGTGTCCAACTGCGTATTCGTGGCAAAGTGCAGGGCGTCGGTTTTCGTCCGTTTGTCTGGCAACTGGCACAGCAATTAAATCTTCACGGCGATGTCTGTAATGACGGCGATGGCGTAGAAGTCCGGCTGCTGGAAGATCCGGAAGCGTTTCTTGTTCAATTGCATCAGCACTGCCCGCCACTGGCGCGTATTGATAGCGTCGAGCGTGAGCCGTTTATCTGGTCACAACTGCCCACTGAGTTCACCATCCGCCAGAGCGCGGGTGGCGTCATGAATACGCAAATTGTTCCCGATGCCGCGACTTGCCCTGCTTGCCTTGCCGAAATGAATACCCCAGGCGAACGACGCTGGCGTTATCCGTTTATCAACTGTACCCACTGTGGCCCGCGTTTCACCATTATTCGCGCCATGCCTTACGATCGCCCGTTTACCGTGATGGCGGCGTTTCCGCTGTGTCCGGCTTGTGACAAAGAGTACTGTGACCCGCTCGATCGTCGCTTCCACGCCCAGCCGGTGGCCTGCCCGGAGTGTGGCCCCCATCTTGAATGGGTAAGTCATGATGAACATGCGGAACAAGAGGCGGCATTACAGGCAGCTATCGCACAGTTAAAAATGGGCAACATTGTCGCCATCAAAGGGATTGGCGGATTTCATCTTGCCTGCGATGCACGTAACAGTAACGCGGTGGCGACACTTCGGGCGCGCAAACATCGCCCGGCGAAACCGCTGGCGGTTATGTTGCCAACAGCAGAAGTCTTACCAGACGCTGCGCGCCAGTTGCTCACCACGCCCGCCGCGCCGATTGTGCTGGTGGATAAAAAATATGTTCCTGAGCTTTGTGATGATATCGCCCCTGGCCTTAACGAAGTCGGGGTGATGTTGCCTGCGAATCCGCTTCAGCATTTGCTGTTACAGGAACTGCAATGCCCGCTGGTGATGACCTCCGGCAACCTGAGCGGTAAACCACCTGCTATCAGCAACGAACAGGCGCTGGCGGATTTGCAGGGCATTGCCGACGGATTCTTGATACACAACCGTGACATCGTGCAGCGGATGGATGATTCGGTGGTGCGCGAAAGCGGCGAAATGCTGCGCCGTTCGCGGGGGTATGTGCCGGACGCGCTGGCTTTGCCTCCGGGTTTTAAAAATATACCGCCTGTGTTGTGTCTTGGTGCGGATCTGAAAAATACCTTCTGCCTGGTGCGCGGTGAACAAGCGGTGTTGAGTCAGCATCTGGGCGATTTAAGTGACGATGGCATCCAGATGCAGTGGCGCGAAGCGTTACGCCTGATGCAAAACATCTACGATTTCACCCCGCAATACGTTGTGCATGACGCGCATCCGGGCTATGTCTCCAGCCAGTGGGCGAGCGAAATGAATCTGCCGACGCAAACGGTGCTTCATCATCATGCCCACGCAGCGGCGTGTCTGGCAGAACATCACTGGCCGCTGGATGGTGGTGATGTCATTGCGTTGACGCTCGACGGTATCGGTATGGGGGAGAACGGCGCTTTGTGGGGCGGCGAGTGCCTGCGGGTGAACTATCGCGAATGTGAGCACCTGGGCGGCTTGCCTGCGGTGGCGCTTCCGGGGGGCGATTTGGCTGCAAAGCAGCCGTGGCGTAACCTGCTGGCGCAGTGCCTGCGCTTTGTGCCGCAGTGGCAGAATTACCCTGAAACGGCAAGTGTGCAACAGCAAAACTGGAGCGTGCTGGCGCGGGCCATTGAGCGTGGAATTAACGCGCCGCTGGCGTCATCGTGTGGGCGTTTGTTCGATGCTGTGGCGGCGGCACTGGGTTGTGCGCCAGCCACGTTAAGTTATGAAGGTGAAGCGGCTTGTGCTCTGGAGGCGCTCGCAGCTTCGTGCGACGGAGTGACGCATCCGGTGACGATGCCGCTGGTGGACAATCAACTGGATCTCGCCACTTTCTGGCAGCAGTGGCTGAACTGGCAGGCACCGGTTAATCAACGCGCGTGGGCGTTTCATGATGCGCTGGCGCAGGGTTTTGCCGCGTTGATGCGTGAGCAGGCCACGATGCGTGGTATCACTACGCTGGTATTTAGCGGCGGGGTTATTCATAACCGTTTGCTGCGTGCACGTCTGGCGCATTATCTCGCTGATTTCACATTGCTCTTTCCACAGAGTTTACCGGCGGGTGATGGCGGGTTGTCTCTGGGGCAGGGGGTTATTGCTGCGGCGCGCATCCTGCATACTGCATAGTGGCGGATGTGGCGTAACTAAGCGTAAATAGAGCGCGGACAGTCCCCTCGCCCTTTGGGCGAGGGAGAAAAACATGCCTACACCGGCAACGTTTTCAACAATCCGAACGCCTCTTTCATCCGATCCTCACTGACCACAAAGGCGCGAAGCTGGTCAGCATCGTCAACGCCGCGCGCCACCATTCCCTGGCGTTCGGTATTAATCTGCCAGCGTAAATCCTGACGCTGGGTTTCGCCTGCCAGATGCAGCGGTAATTCCGGCGTTTTGATTTTCACCAGCATCGCCGGTAGTTTCAGCGGCGTGTTATTGCCGAGAAGATTTTTTGCCAGCACCATCGCACTAAGTTGAATCGGCTGGAGGAACGGCAGTACCTGACCGTTAATTTCTGCGCAATCGCCCAGCGCATAAATATCGGCATTACTGGTTTGCAGATAACTATCGACGCAAACGCCGCGATTAATCGTCAGTCCGGCACGTCGTGCCAGGGCGGTTTCCGGGCGCAGTCCGGTGGCGGCAATTACTGCATCTACTTCGATGCTGCGTTGGCGATCCAGCGTTGCCCGAATGCCAGAATCCGTTTTTTCCAGCCCCTGCAACTGAGATTTCAACAGCAGATGGACGCCCATCTCCGTCAACCGATGCTGCAAGCGGCTGCTTACTTCCGGTGGCATTAATGACGCCAGAATACTGGCAGCGTTGTCGATTAGCGTGACCGCTTTGCCTGCACGACAAAAATCCATCGCCAGTTCGCTACCAATCAAACCACCGCCGACAATCAACACGCGTCGGGCATCCCGCAGTTGCGTTTCACAGGCGCGATACTCTTGCTGACTATTTAACGTCAGCATTAACTCACGCCCGGGCACTGGCGGGACAAAGGCGCTGGCACCGGTTGCCAGCACTAACTTGTCGTATTGCCACTGATTATTCTGACTTTTCACCACATGGGCTTCGGCATCGATATCCGTCACCCAGGTGTGCGGAAACAGGCGCAGATTAAACTGCTCGGCAAATTCACCTGCCGTCTGGCGGGTAAGGTCGTCGGCACGTTGCCCCTGACTGATCACATGGCTGAGGTCAGGTTTGTTGTACTCATCCATGCTGTCGGCGGCAATCAGGGTTAATGGAATACTGGCGTCCTGTTTGCGAATATTTTTCACCAGTTGGCGGGCGGCGAAGCCCGAACCAATGATCACAATGCCGTTGCTCATTTTGCCTCCGATGCCAGTTCGTCAAAGACGTCTTTGCCGAGTGAACATTCCGGGCACAGGAAGTTATCCGGGACTTCACTCCACGGCGTTCCTGGCGCAACGTCCTGCATTGGCTCGCCTTTTGCCGGATCGTAAATCCACTGGCAGACGCTGCATTGCATCCGTGGGCCGAGGTCAGCCGTCGTGGTGGCACAGGTTTCTTCTTTAACCACCGTATTCACCGTGTTCTGCGGCAGCGGCGAAAGCGCCCATTGACGGGCAATTTCACGACCGTGTTCACGGCATAACTCCAGAGCGTCCTGATCCGGTCGCCATTTGGCTTTCAGGCTAAGCGACATTTCGAAACCTGCATCCTGCAGGCGCGTGGAAAGACGATCCACCGCACCGCCGCTCCAGCCGTGAGAGCCGAAAGCACTGGCGCGTTTATTACGAAAGCGCAATCCGGTCATCTCCTCCACCAGCCCGGCGATTTTCGGCATCATCACGTTATTCATCGTCGAAGTGCCGACCAGCACGCCTTTTGAGCGGAAGACATTGGTCAGGATTTCGTTTTTATCGCTTCGGGCGACGTTGAAAATTTTCACCGCTACGCGCGGGTCGGTTTCCGCGATCCCCTGGGCAATAGCGTCAGCCATCATGCGGGTATTATTCGACATTGTGTCGTAGAAAATGGTGATTCTGTCTTCCTGATAATCCGCCGCCCATTTCAGGTACAGCTCGACAATTTGCGTCGGGTTATCGCGCCATACCACGCCGTGAGAGGTCGCTATCATATCGACTGGTAAGTTAAAGCCCAGGATCTCGGTAATTTTCGGCGTTACCAGGCGGCTGAACGGCGTCAGGATATTGGCGTAGTAACGCTGGCACTGCTCGAAAAGCTCGGTCTGATCCACTTCATCGTTGAACAGATGCTCGTCGCAGTAGTGCTGACCGAAAGCATCGTTACTGAACAGCACCGCGTCGCCTGTCAGGTAAGTCATCATGCTGTCCGGCCAGTGCAGCATTGGCGTTTCGACAAAAATGAGCTGTTTGCCGTTGCCGATATCCAGCGTGTCGCCAGTTTTCACCACATTAAAATTCCACTCCGGATGATGGTGATGACCATTTATCGAGTCGATAGCGTTGGCTGTACAGTAGATCGGCGTATCGGGAATTTGCGCCATCAGTTCAGTCAGCGCCCCGGCGTGGTCCTCTTCTGCATGGTTAATCACGATGTAATCGATATCCGCCAGATCGATTTCATTACGCAGGTTCTGCACAAATTCGCGGCTGAATTTATGGTCGACGGTGTCGATCAGAACGTTTTTTTCTTCGCGGATGAGGTAGCTGTTGTAGCTGCTGCCGCGCAGCGTTTTATATTCCGTGCCGTGAAAATCACGTACTTCCCAGTCACGTTGACCCACCCAATGAATGTTATTTTTCACCACAATAGACATAGCAACCTCAATTTATTCAGCGTGTTCTAAAAAGATGTCTTGTTAATTGCAGATTGCGTGCCAGTTTTTTATCTGATTGTTTTTAATGTATAAATTAATTTATGCTCATTAGTGAGTAGTCAAAATGACTATCAATAAAATGGTCAATATGACAATATCAATAGTCAAATTGACAGTGAGGCAAAGATGAGTTTTTCCGTTGATGTGCTGGCGAATATCGCCATCGAATTGCAGCGTGGGATTGGTCATCAGGATCGTTTTCAGCGCCTGATCACCACGCTGCGTCAGGTGCTGGAGTGCGATGCGTCTGCGTTGCTACGTTACGACTCGCGGCAGTTTATTCCGCTTGCCATCGACGGGCTGGCGAAGGATGTACTCGGTAGACGCTTTGCGCTGGAAGGGCATCCTCGGCTGGAAGCGATTGCCCGCGCTGGGGACGTGGTGCGCTTTCCCGCAGACAGCGAATTGCCCGATCCCTATGACGGTTTGATTCCAGGGCAGGAGAGTCTGAAGGTTCACGCCTGCGTTGGTCTGCCGTTGTTTGCCGGGCAAAACCTGATCGGCGCACTGACGCTCGACGGGATGCAGCCCGATCAGTTCGATGTTTTCAGCGACGAAGAGTTACGCCTGATTGCCGCGCTGGCGGCGGGAGCGTTAAGCAATGCGTTGCTGATTGAGCAACTGGAAAGCCAGAATATGCTGCCGGGCGATGCCGCGCCGTTTGAAGCGGTGAAACAGACGCAGATGATCGGTCTGTCGCCAGGTATGACGCAATTAAAAAAAGAGATTGAGATTGTGGCGGCGTCCGATCTCAACGTCTTAATCAGCGGTGAGACGGGAACCGGTAAGGAGCTGGTGGCGAAAGCGATTCATGAAGCCTCGCCACGGGCGGTGAATCCGCTGGTCTATCTCAACTGTGCCGCACTGCCGGAAAGTGTGGCGGAAAGTGAACTGTTCGGGCATGTGAAAGGAGCGTTTACTGGCGCTATCAGTAACCGCAGCGGGAAGTTTGAAATGGCGGATAACGGCACGCTGTTTCTCGATGAGATCGGCGAGTTGTCGTTGGCATTGCAGGCCAAGCTGCTGCGGGTGTTGCAGTATGGCGATATTCAGCGCGTTGGCGATGACCGCAGTTTGCGGGTCGATGTGCGCGTGCTGGCGGCGACTAACCGCGACTTGCGTGAAGAGGTGCTGGCAGGGCGATTCCGCGCCGACTTGTTTCATCGCCTGAGCGTGTTTCCACTTTCGGTGCCGCCGCTGCGTGAGCGGGGCGATGACGTCATTCTGCTGGCGGGGTATTTCTGCGAGCAGTGCCGCCTGCGGCTGGGGCTTTCCCGCGTGGTATTAAGCGCCAGTGCGCGAAATTTACTGCAACACTACAGTTTTCCGGGGAACGTGCGCGAACTGGAACATGCTATTCATCGGGCGGTAGTGCTGGCGAGAGCGACCCGCAGCGGCGATGAAGTGATTCTCGAGGCGCAACATTTTGCTTTTCCAGAAGTGACGGTGCCGCCGCCAGAAGTGGCGGCGGTGCCCGTCGTTAAGCAAAACCTGCGTGAAGCGACAGAAGCGTTCCAGCGTGAAACCATTCGCCAGGCGCTGGTGCAAAATCATAACAACTGGGCTGCCTGCGCGCGAATGCTGGAAACTGACGTCGCCAACCTGCATCGGCTGGCGAAACGTCTGGGGTTGAAGGATTAAATAATCCCGGCCTGATAGAAATCCTGCAGGTTAATTGCGCCGGTGAGTTTGCCGTTTTCATCCACCACCGGTGCGGCAGTGATTTTGCGCTTCATCAGGATCTCTTTAGCGTCGATGGCGCGACTTTGCGCCTGTAATGTGGTGCCGCCTGTCGTCATCGCTTCATTAACTGGCGTGGTGAGTGCGCCGCCGCCAACCAGCCAGCGACGTAAATCGCCGTCAGTAAAGACGCCTTTCACCAGTCGTTGATCATCGCACACTGCCACCAGACCTAAACCGGTGCGGCTGAGTTCCAGCATCGCGTCCATCACGCTAGCGGTTAATGCTACCTGTGGGATAGCGTCATCACGGCGCATCAGATGATGCACTTTATTCAGCAAGCGAGCGCCCAGTGCGCCGGCAGGGTGGGAGCGGGCAAAATCTTCTTCATTAAAACCGCGCGCCTGCATGGCTGCCATCGCCAGTGCGTCACCCATCATCAGGGTATTCACAGTGCTGGAGGTCGGCGCAAGGTGCATCGGGCAGGCTTCGCGTTCGACGGAAATATCC
Source organism: Escherichia sp. MR (assembly GCF_005280595.1). Classification (NCBI taxonomy): domain Bacteria; kingdom Pseudomonadati; phylum Pseudomonadota; class Gammaproteobacteria; order Enterobacterales; family Enterobacteriaceae; genus Escherichia; species Escherichia sp. MR. The sequence continues at coordinate 29,481 of NZ_SZVK01000037.1, forward strand.
AGCACTGCTTTCGCCGCCAGACCCAGCGGTGATGTCGGTTTGCCGGTCATCGCCAGCAGCGCGATGGATTTATCTTCCAGACGCGGAATGATCAGATCCAGTTCCTTCGCGCCACCGGAGTAAGAGATAAACAGCATCACATCGCGGCTTTCAATCATTCCCAGATCGCCGTGCAGTGCTTCTGCGGGATGGACAAAAAAAGCCGGTGTGCCGGTACTGGCAAGCGTTGCGGCGATCTTTTTGCCAATGTGGCCCGATTTGCCAATTCCCGAAACCACCACTTTGCCTTCGCAGTGCAGAATGATATTGGCGGCGCGAACAAAATCATCGCCCAGACGTTCCGGTAAACGGCTTGCTTCCTGCAACTCCAGGGTTAACGTCTGACGCCCTGCGTTTAGTAGTGCTTCACTCATTGCTTTCTCCGGTAATGATCACGTCGATCCCTTTCTCTTCCAGCGCCTGACGAAACGCCGGATCGATACCTGCGTCGGTAATTAGCTTATCGACGCTTTCAAGACTGCAAACTATGTTGGGGCTTTTACGGCCAAACTTCGATGAGTCAGCCATCAAAATCACTTCGCGCGCGGCATTGCACATTGCCTTACTGACGGTATAGACCTCGTTGAACGTGGTTACGCCCGCATTGAGATCGATGCCGTCGGTGCCCATAAATAATTTATCGAAGGTGAAATGCTCGAAGGCATTCTCTGCCAGTTGCCCGTGAAATGAGGCCGATTTTTTGCGAAATGTTCCGCCTGGCATCAGGATGGTTTGTTCGTTATCCAGTTCGGATAGCGCGTTGACGATATGCAGGCTGTTGGTCATCACCGTGATGTTATTAAAGCGCGAGAGCATGGGGACCATCTGCAACACGGTACTGCCAGCATCAAGAATGATCGAATCGCCATCATGAATAAAACTGACGGCGGCTTCCGCAATCAGCTCTTTCTTGCGGGTGTTGATGAGCGTTTTATGATCGATAGGCGGATCGGATTCCTCTTTATTTAACACCACGCCGCCATAGGTACGGATGACGGTTCCTGCATGTTCCAGAATAACCAGATCTTTGCGAATGGTGGTGCCTGTGGTGTCAAAGTATTGCGCCAATTCTTCAACCGAGCATTTCCCCTGCTTTTGCAGGTACTCCAGAATGGCGGCCTGACGCTGACGAGGTTTCATGGGCGTGATTACCTGATTTAGGTTTCAAAATGATAACTTCGCAAGCAAGTAACATTCACAACGAAATTATCCACGTTTCAGTTTAAGCGCCAATGATAGAGCATTCTGTGATAGTGGATCACGGGGAAAGATCACATCGGGCCTCAAATCACCAGAATACATACCCTTAATTGCGGGAATTTTTTGTGGTCGGGCGAAAACGGTCAGTCCTTTCATAAACAAGGTGTCGGTGACGCGCTGCTGATCGTCCAGGGCGATGGCGACCACGACCCGTGGCTTAAAGCGCCCACTGGAACGGCCTACACCGACGCGCCCTTGCTGGCAGAGCGCGTCGAAGGCTCGATTAAAACGAGAAATTTGCCAACCGCCTAAGGCCAGTTGCGCGCACCAGGCGATAACGGCGACGGTGATGAGTGCGGATACCATAACTTCTCCTTAATGTAGTGGCGGAAGTCCTGTAGGCCTGAGAAGCGTAGCGCATCAGGCATTCTATTAGTCTCGCGGAGATCCTTAAGGGATCTCCGCTGTTGATCAGAACATCACCTGACCACCGGTGACATTGATCGACTGTCCGGTGCAGTACGACGCCTTTGGACTGGCGTAGAACAGCAGCATATTCAGCACATCCTGATAATCGCAGCCGCGTTTGAGCGGTACTTTATCGATGTAATACTGCTCGACTTGGTCCGGTTTGATACCCAGCTTGGTCGCGTATTGTGGCAACAGTGACTGGAACATCGGCGATTTCAGCAGGTTACCGAGCATCAGTGAATGCACCGTAATGCCGTACTCCGCCAGATCCAGCGCCAGTGATTGAGTCAGCCCGACGCCACCAAATTTCGCTGCGCTATAGCCAGAGTTGTGTTTGCTGCCCACTTTGCCGGATTTCGAGTTGATCTGAATAATGCGTCCCTGAATCCCGTCGCGGATCATCAAACGCGAAAATTCACGCGCGCACAGGAAATAACCCACCAGATTCACCTGTAGCGAGCGGTCAAAATCGCCAAGCTGAAAATCGCTGATAAACGCTGCTTTTGCAATTCCGGCGCTGTAGACCAGCAAATCGACGCGACCAAAGATTTCATTTACCCCACGAGAGAGCGCCAGAACGCTCTGCTCGCTGGTAGCGTCAGCACCAAAACCATACGCCGTTCCTTCACCATATTCGGCGTTAATTTCTTGCGCCACATTTGCGGCTTTGTCGCTCTGAATATCGACAACCGCGACGCGATACCCCTCGCCAGCCAGACCGTGGCACAGGAACGCGCCCAGGGTTTGCCCACCACCGATGACAACGGCAACCTGATTCATTTTTTTACTCCTTAACAGATTCAAACTTCAAAACCGATCCCGGTACGATATCGTCGGGTACAGGGCCTGCCACATGGACAGTGCCCGGAAATTCCGCTTCGCTTAAACCATCGAAGCGCAGGGTGACATGACCCAGTTCGCGAAGATTGTCTTCCGCCACGCTGCCAACGGCGGTCACCGGATAACGATGCTGGCCGAGAGAAAATTGCAAACCGGGATGGAGTTCACCTTTCAATTCGCCGTGGCAATGGATGAAGCAATATTCTTCGAGATCCGCAGGTGCGCCTTCACGAAAGGTGATGAGCATCTGGTCGCTGAAAGCGTCAGTGGCGCTCGCGCCGATACGGGTGATGGTGGTCTGATAAATAACGGTCATGTTTCAGCCTCTATTGATAGATAAAACCGGAGACAAACCAGGCGATCAGTACAGTCGGTGCGCCGGTCAAAAAGCGGCTCACCAGTACAGAAGGGACCCCGACGCGAACCGTGTCCTGACGGGCTTCCGCCAGCGATAAACCGACCGGGATAAAGTCGCAGGCCGCCTGCGCGTTGATGGCAAACAGCGCCGGTAAAGCCAGATGCGGCGGAATATTGCCGAGACCAATCTGCACACCAATCAATACGCCGATAACCTGCGCGATAACGGCGCCAGGCCCAAGGAAAGGCGAAAGCAGCGGGAAGGAGCAGATGAGCGCCAGCATAACCAGCCCCAGTGGATGGCTCGCCAGCGGAGCAAGACCGTGAGCAATCCAGTCACCAAGGCCGGAAGCCATAATGATGCCGATGAGCGCCGAGACGAACGCCATAAACGGCAGAATGGTTTTTAATACGGTATCGATAGTGTCGCGCCCGGACTGGAACAACACGGCAACGGCAGACCCCATGCCCATTCCCACCTTCGCCAGTAAACCATCGCTTTGTTCGGTGATTTTCTTGCTGGCATCATAGTCACGGCCCACGGAAGAGGGTTGTGGTGTTGCATCACCCACTACAGTGATGTTTTCTTCTTTCACGCCAGAGACATAAATATCTTCCACTATGTACTGCGCCAGCGGACCGGACTTGCCCGTCGAGTGGATATTAATGGTGGGAATATGCCGTTTTGGATAGATGCCGCAGCGCAGTGTGCCGCCGCAGTCGATTACCGCAACGCCGATTTCCGCTTCCGCAGGTTCACCTTCTTTAAAGCCGTCGATAGCCTGCCAGCCAGTAAGCTGTGCCAGTTTGTCGACAATTGCAGGCCGGGTTCCGGCGGTGATATAGACGATTTTTTTACCTGGCGTGGCTTCCAGTTCAAGCGGGCCACCCCAGCCACCATTGCCTTTTTCGATCCGAATACGCGTCATGATGCCGCTCCTGCCAGGTGAACTTTCTGTTCAAGTTGAATGCCCATCTTTTTCTCAAAAATGGCGGTGGTCAGGTCGGTCACCCAGCCACGGAAGAAGTTGGTGACCAGACCAACCAGCAGGTAGCTCACAGCCAGTGGGCCAAGTGGCAGATTCAGCGTCGTCAGACCGCTGGCAATGCCAAGATAAACAAACAGTTCGCCGGGGTTGATATGAGGGAAGAGACCGTTCATTGAGTGGCAGCTATAAGAGGCCGCCGCGTAATAGCTGGGTTTGAACTTTTCCGGCATAAAACGACCCAGACTTAAGGTCATCGGGTTACAAAAGACAAACGTGCCAATGCACGGTAATAGCAGGTAACGAGAAACAGGATTGCCGGCGCAACGTTGAGCAAATCGTTCAATGCGGTGCTGCCCGATAAAATTAATCAGCGCGTTCATGATTACCAGCAGGCTTATCAACAGCGGAAGAATGCCGGTCACCATCCCGGTAAACACCTCTCCACCTTTCTGGAACAGCCCGATGAACCACTCTGCGCCATGAGTAATGGTTTCTATCATTGTTCTCTCCTTTGAAATTTATTGTTTTATTACCAAACGGCAACACAATCTAATCAGATTGAAAGATTTAAAAGTGTTATTTTGATCGCAAAATGAAAGATAAATATTTTAATTTGAAAGTTTAGTTAAGAGAATGGCGATGAAGGTGATTTGTGTTATGTAAAGTCCGTATTGGGCAGTGACTACCGCTTCCTTGTGCGGGGCGGGATGCTTTACCATACTTGCCCCTGGTTGAATCTGTTAAATGGACTCCTCATGGTCAAGCGTCGTTATGTAACATTACTTCCCCTTTTTGTGTTGCTTGCCGCCTGTAGCAGCAAGCCAAAACCTACTGAGACTGAAACGACCACCGGAACACCGTCCGGCGGCTTCCTGCTTGAGCCGCAGCACAATGTGATGCAGATGGGCGGTGACTTCGCTAACAACCCGAATGCGCAGCAGTTCATCGACAAAATGGTGAACAAACACGGCTTCAATCGTCAGCAGTTGCAGGAAATCCTCTCTCAGGCGAAACGTCTGGATTCGGTACTGCGGCTGATGGATAACCAGGCACCAACCACATCAGTGAAGCCGCCATCAGGCCCGAATGGCGCATGGTTGCGTTATCGCAAAAAATTTATTACGCCGGATAACGTGCAGAACGGCGTGGTTTTCTGGAACCAGTATGAAGATGCGCTGAATCGCGCGTGGCAGGTGTATGGCGTACCGCCGGAAATTATTGTCGGGATTATCGGCGTCGAAACCCGCTGGGGACGCGTGATGGGTAAAACCCGCATCCTCGATGCGTTGGCGACGCTGTCATTTAACTACCCACGCCGCGCGGAGTATTTCTCTGGCGAGCTGGAAACTTTCCTGCTGATGGCGCGCGATGAGCAGGACGATCCGCTCAATCTGAAAGGTTCCTTTGCCGGGGCAATGGGCTACGGTCAGTTTATGCCGTCGTCTTACAAACAATACGCCGTGGATTTCAGCGGCGACGGACATATCAACCTGTGGGATCCGGTTGATGCCATTGGCAGCGTGGCGAACTATTTCAAAGCGCATGGCTGGGTGAAAGGCGATCAGGTCGCTGTAATGGCAAATGGTCAGGCTCCGGGCTTGCCAAATGGCTTCAAAACCAAGTACAGCATTTCACAACTTGCAGCGGCAGGGCTGACGCCACAGCAGCCACTGGGCAATCATCAGCAGGCCAGCTTGCTGCGTCTGGATGTCGGGACGGGGTATCAGTACTGGTACGGTTTGCCGAACTTCTACACCATCACCCGTTACAACCACAGCACCCATTACGCAATGGCGGTCTGGCAGTTAGGACAGGCCGTGGCGCTGGCGCGCGTACAGTAACTCTTTGCAAGAGGGGGGTTAAACCTCCCTCTGCTATCTTACTGTTTATTTGAAAGAGATTGCTGACGTAATTGTTTGATTTTCTTAGACAGCAACACTGTATATCCCAGGCAGACAACGCCTAACGCAGCCTGACCAAAATCGAAAGGTTCAAGATAGCCAGAAGATAAAATCTTACATACCACTGCAACCAGGGCGCTGACGCCGCCAATGGTGACCCACATACGCATTTGCGTGGTCTGTTTGAGTACGTTTTGTGGGGTGTTATCCGTTTTCTTTGTTGCCATTACTTTCTCTCCCTGTGAATACATATCAATGTGAACGCGGCATGGTAGCCTTTTTCTTTACTGGTTGGTCGTAACAGTCTTATTTCGGAATGCGACTCGTAAAATGAATCGCTCGTCCCCATCTTTTACGGGAAAGTGCTATCTTGTCCGGCATAAATATTTGACTGACAGAGGTTGTGATGACTGACAGTGAACTGATGCAATTAAGCGAGCAGGTAGGGCAGGCGCTGAAAGCCCGTGGCGCAATCGTAACAACCGCTGAGTCTTGTACCGGCGGCTGGGTAGCGAAAGTGATTACCGATATTGCCGGTAGTTCCGCCTGGTTTGAACGCGGATTTGTCACCTACAGTAACGAAGCCAAAGCGCAGATGATCGGCGTGCGAGAAGAGACGCTGGCGCTGCATGGCGCGGTGAGTGAACCCGTCGTGGTGGAAATGGCAATTGGCGCCCTGAAAGCGGCTCGTGCTGATTATGCCGTTTCTATTAGTGGTATCGCTGGGCCAGACGGCGGCAGCGAAGAGAAACCTGTTGGCACCGTCTGGTTTGCTTTTGCCTCAGCCAGCGGCGAAGGTATTACCCGCCGGGAATGCTTCAGTGGCGACCGCGAAGCCGTGCGTCGTCAGGCGACGGCGTATGCCTTGCAGACGCTGTGGCAACAATTTCTACAAAATACTTGATACTGTATGAGCATACAGTATAATTGCTTCAACAGAATATATTGACTATCCGGTAATACCCGGCATGACAGGAGTAAAAATGGCTATCGACGAAAACAAACAGAAAGCGTTGGCGGCAGCACTGGGCCAGATTGAGAAACAATTTGGTAAAGGCTCCATCATGCGCCTGGGTGAAGACCGTTCTATGGATGTGGAAACCATCTCTACCGGTTCGCTTTCACTGGATATCGCGCTTGGGGCAGGTGGTCTGCCGATGGGGCGTATCGTCGAAATCTACGGACCGGAATCTTCCGGTAAAACCACGCTGACGTTGCAGGTTATTGCCGCTGCGCAGCGCGAAGGTAAAACCTGTGCGTTTATCGATGCTGAACACGCGCTGGATCCGGTCTACGCACGTAAACTGGGTGTCGATATCGATAATCTGCTGTGCTCTCAGCCGGACACCGGCGAGCAGGCACTGGAAATCTGTGACGCGCTGGCACGTTCTGGCGCCGTAGACGTTATCGTTGTTGACTCCGTTGCGGCACTGACGCCGAAAGCGGAAATCGAAGGCGAAATCGGCGACTCTCATATGGGTCTTGCGGCACGTATGATGAGCCAGGCGATGCGTAAGCTGGCGGGTAACCTGAAACAGTCCAACACGCTGCTGATCTTCATTAACCAGATCCGTATGAAAATTGGTGTGATGTTCGGTAACCCGGAAACCACAACCGGTGGTAATGCGCTGAAATTCTACGCTTCTGTTCGTCTCGATATCCGTCGTATCGGCGCGGTGAAAGAGGGCGAAAACGTGGTGGGTAGTGAAACCCGCGTGAAAGTGGTGAAGAACAAAATCGCTGCACCATTTAAACAGGCTGAATTCCAGATCCTCTACGGCGAAGGTATTAACTTCTACGGCGAGCTGGTTGACCTGGGCGTGAAAGAGAAGCTGATCGAGAAAGCGGGTGCATGGTACAGCTACAAAGGTGAGAAGATCGGTCAGGGTAAAGCGAATGCAACTGCCTGGCTGAAAGACAACCCGGAAACCGCGAAAGAGATCGAGAAGAAAGTACGTGAGTTGCTGCTGAGCAACCCGAACTCAACGCCGGATTTCTCTGTAGATGACAGCGAAGGCGTAGCAGAAACTAACGAAGATTTTTAATCGTTCGTTATTGATGATAATAGATAATGTGTGCACGGACGGTCCCCTCGCCCCTTTGGGGAGAGGGTTAGGGTGAGGGGAACAGGCCAGCACTGGCGTGAAAAATTACTCTCACCTCGATCCTCTAACGAATTGGGCCTGCGGGAACATTCTGCACACTCATTGACTATTAAATCTGTTTATCAGCAAAACCTGGGTCGCATCTGCGGCCCTTTTGCTTTTTAAGTTTTAAGGATATGCCATGACAGAATCAACATCCCGTCGCCCGGCATATGCTCGCCTGTTGGATCGTGCGGTACGCATTCTGGCGGTGCGCGATCACAGTGAGCAAGAATTGCGACGTAAACTCGCAGCACCGATTATGGGCAAAAATGGCCCGGAAGAGATTGATGCCACGGCGGAAGATTACGAGCGTGTAATTGCCTGGTGCCATGAACATGGCTATCTCGATGACAGCCGATTTATTGCGCGCTTTATCGCCAGCCGCAGCCGCAAAGGATATGGCCCGGCGCGTATTCGTCAGGAGCTGAACCAGAAAGGTATCTCCCGAGAGGCCACAGAAAAAGCGATGCGTGAATGTGATATCGACTGGTGCTCGCTGGCGCGCGATCAGGCGACGCGAAAATATGGCGAACCGCTGCCAACAGTCTTTTCAGAAAAAGTTAAGATCCAGCGTTTTCTGCTCTATCGTGGCTATCTGATGGAAGATATCCAGGAGATTTGGCGAAATTTTGCCGACTGAACGCATACGGTATTTTACTTCCCAGTCAAGAAAACTTATCTTATTCCCACTTTTCAGTTACCAGCCCAGCGGTTATTAACTTGCTGCTGCTGGTGGCGATATTTCGTTAGCTTGATTTCAGGATAATTATGAGCAAGAGCACCGCTGAGATCCGTCAGGCGTTTCTCGACTTTTTCCATAGTAAGGGACATCAGGTAGTTGCCAGCAGTTCCCTGGTCCCCCATAACGACCCAACTTTGTTGTTTACCAACGCCGGGATGAACCAGTTCAAGGATGTGTTCCTTGGGCTCGACAAGCGTAATTATTCCCGCGCTACCACCTCCCAACGCTGCGTGCGTGCGGGTGGTAAACACAACGACCTGGAAAACGTCGGTTACACCGCGCGTCACCATACCTTCTTCGAGATGCTGGGCAACTTCAGCTTCGGCGACTATTTCAAACACGATGCTATTCAGTTTGCATGGGAACTGCTGACCAGCGAAAAATGGTTTGCCCTGCCGAAAGAGCGTCTGTGGGTTACCGTCTATGAAAGCGACGACGAAGCCTACGAAATCTGGGAAAAAGAAGTAGGGATCCCACGCGAACGTATTATTCGCATCGGCGATAACAAAGGTGCGCCATACGCATCTGACAACTTCTGGCAGATGGGTGACACTGGTCCGTGCGGCCCGTGCACCGAAATCTTCTACGATCACGGCGACCACATTTGGGGTGGCCCTCCGGGAAGCCCGGAAGAAGACGGCGACCGCTACATTGAGATCTGGAACATCGTCTTCATGCAGTTCAACCGCCAGGCAGATGGCACGATGGAACCGCTGCCGAAGCCGTCTGTAGATACCGGTATGGGGCTGGAGCGTATTGCTGCGGTGTTGCAACACGTTAACTCTAACTATGACATCGATCTGTTCCGCACGCTGATCCAGGCAGTAGCGAAAGTCACTGGCGCGACCGATCTAAGCAACAAATCGCTGCGCGTAATCGCTGACCACATTCGTTCTTGTGCGTTCCTGATCGCGGATGGCGTAATGCCGTCCAACGAAAACCGTGGTTATGTACTGCGTCGTATCATTCGTCGCGCGGTGCGTCACGGCAATATGCTGGGCGCGAAAGAAACCTTCTTCTACAAGCTGGTGGGGCCACTGATCGACGTTATGGGCTCTGCGGGTGAAGACCTGAAACGCCAGCAGGCGCAGGTTGAGCAGGTGCTGAAGACTGAAGAAGAGCAGTTTGCTCGTACTCTGGAACGCGGTCTGGCGCTGCTGGACGAAGAGCTGGCAAAACTTTCCGGTGATACGCTGGATGGCGAAACAGCTTTCCGCCTGTACGACACCTACGGCTTCCCGGTTGACCTGACGGCTGACGTTTGTCGTGAGCGCAACATCAAAGTTGACGAAGCTGGTTTTGAAGCAGCAATGGAAGAGCAGCGTCGTCGTGCGCGCGAAGCCAGCGGCTTTGGTGCCGATTACAACGCAATGATCCGTGTTGACAGTGCATCTGAATTTAAAGGCTATGACCATCTGGAACTGAACGGCAAAGTGACCGCGCTGTTTGTTGATGGTAAAGCGGTTGATGCCATCAATGCAGGCCAGGAAGCGGTAGTTGTGCTGGATCAAACGCCATTCTATGCAGAATCCGGCGGTCAGGTTGGCGATAAAGGCGAACTGAAAGGCGCAAACTTCTCCTTTGCGGTAGAAGATACTCAGAAATACGGCCAGGCGATTGGCCACATCGGTAAACTAGCTGCGGGTTCTCTGACAGTGGGCGACGCGGTGCAGGCTGATGTTGATGAGGCTCGTCGCGCTCGTATTCGTCTGAATCACTCCGCAACGCACTTGATGCACGCCGCGCTGCGCCAGATTCTGGGGACTCATGTATCGCAGAAAGGTTCTCTGGTTAACGACAAAGTGCTGCGTTTCGACTTCTCACATAATGAAGCGATGAAGCCAGAGGAAATTCGTGCCGTAGAGGATCTGGTTAACGCACAGATTCGTCGTAACTTGCCGATCGAAACCAACATCATGGATCTCGAGGCTGCGAAAGCGAAAGGCGCGATGGCGCTATTTGGCGAGAAGTATGATGAACGTGTACGTGTACTGAGCATGGGCGATTTCTCCACAGAGCTGTGTGGCGGTACTCACGCCAGCCGCACCGGTGATATCGGTCTGTTCCGTATTATCTCTGAATCGGGTACTGCTGCGGGCGTTCGTCGTATCGAAGCTGTAACCGGAGAAGGTGCTATTGCCACCGTTCATGCAGACAGCGATCGCTTAAGCGAAGTTGCGCATCTGCTGAAAGGCGATAGCAATAATCTGGCTGATAAAGTTCGTTCAGTACTGGAACGTACGCGTCAGTTGGAAAAAGAGCTACAACAGCTTAAAGAACAGGCTGCCGCGCAGGAGAGTGCAAATCTTTCCAGTAAGGCAATTGATGTTAATGGTGTTAAGCTGTTGGTTAGCGAGCTTAACGGTGTTGAGCCGAAGATGTTGCGTACCATGGTTGACGATTTAAAAAATCAGCTGGGGTCGACAATTATCGTGCTGGCAACGGTAGCCGAAGGTAAGGTTTCTCTGATTGCAGGCGTATCTAAGGACGTCACAGATCGTGTGAAAGCAGGGGAACTGATTGGTATGGTCGCTCAGCAGGTGGGCGGTAAGGGTGGTGGACGTCCTGACATGGCGCAAGCCGGTGGTACGGATGCTGCGGCCTTACCTGCAGCGTTAGCCAGTGTGAAAGGCTGGGTCAGCGCGAAATTGCAATAATATTAGCGTCAGGCAATGCCGTGGACTTGCTCCACGGCATTCGCATCAACGCTATCGACAACGATAAAGTCAGGTTGAAGTTGTGTATATCGGCTAAACTTAGGTTTAACAGAATGTAATGCCATGACTGCTTACATGTAATGTGTTTGTCATTGCTTACTTTTTGGCGTTATATGATGGATAATGCCGGGATACAGAGAGACCCGACTCTTTTAATCTTTCAAGGAGCAAAGAATGCTGATTCTGACTCGTCGAGTTGGTGAGACCCTCATGATTGGGGATGAGGTCACCGTGACAGTTTTAGGGGTAAAGGGCAACCAGGTACGTATTGGCGTAAATGCCCCGAAGGAAGTTTCTGTTCACCGTGAAGAGATCTACCAGCGTATCCAGGCTGAAAAATCCCAGCAGTCCAGTTACTAATCTTTCCGCGTCTCATCTTTAACGGTGAGACGCACCCTCAAAATCTCTCCTTCACTTCAATTTCTTTTCGCGTTACTCCCGTTCATTCAACGTTAACATCCATTTTTCAACATCATTCCTGCCTGTCATAGGCCATTTTTTCTGTTGATAAAACACTCTTTTTGACGTTTTTACAGTCTAATTGAGCGTGAAGTGTGCAAACGATAAAAGTGTGGGAAAAATTGTTTGACTTATAAGTCTCAGAAAGTAATATGTGCGCCACGCAGCGACGATGAGCGATAAACAAGTTCTTCGAAGCACTCGTAAGAGGCGTGTGGTGAGGTGGCCGAGAGGCTGAAGGCGCTCCCCTGCTAAGGGAGTATGCGGTCAAAAGCTGCATCCGGGGTTCGAATCCCCGCCTCACCGCCATTTGCATCCGTAGCTCAGCTGGATAGAGTACTCGGCTACGAACCGAGCGGTCGGAGGTTCGAATCCTCCCGGATGCACCATTCT
>NZ_SZVK01000037.1:41788-45900 GCF_005280595.1 Escherichia sp. MR
CCGATGCATCCGTAGCTCAGCTGGATAGAGTACTCGGCTACGAACCGAGCGGTCGGAGGTTCGAATCCTCCCGGATGCACCATATTCTCCGAAATCTTCAGCAATGAAGGTATCGAAGAGGTAGCGGTATTAACCGCAGGCACCAGGGAGGATAACGTTGCTTTAGCAACGGCCCGAAGGGCGAGCCGTAAGGCGAGTAATCCTCCCGGATGCACCATCATTACTTGATATGGCTTTCGTAGCGATATCAATATCAGCAGTAAAATAAATTTTCCCGATGCATCCGTAGCTCAGCTGGATAGAGTACTCGGCTACGAACCGAGCGGTCGGAGGTTCGAATCCTCCCGGATGCACCATCTTCTCCGTATTATCCGCGATTGATGATCCTCATGGTCTGCAATATTGATGTATGCACCAGGGAGGATAACGTTGCGCCAGCAACGGCCCGAAGGGTGAACGCCAGTGAGTCATCCTCCCGGATGCACCATCTTCTCCAACAATTTCCTCCAAAAACATCTCATTTCTAAATAACTATTTTATCCATATCCTGAATAATCTTCCCCTTCGCATCGGCGACAAAATCAAGCAATTACGCTAAAGTAGCGTCATATTTTTCGACTTGCGAGAAGACAATGTACGAGCGTTATGCAGGTTTGATTTTTGATATGGATGGCACAATCCTGGATACAGAACCCACGCACCGTAAAGCGTGGCGTGAAGTATTAGGACGCTACGGTCTTCAGTACGATGTACAGGCCATGATTGCGCTTAATGGCTCGCCCACCTGGCGTATAGCCCAGGCGATTATTGAGCTGAATCAGGCCGATCTCGATCCCCATGCATTAGCCCGCGAGAAAACCGATGCCGTAAGAAGCATGTTGCTCGATAGCGTCGAACCGCTTCCTCTTGTTGAAGTGGTGAAAAGCTGGCACGGTCGTCGCCCAATGGCTGTCGGTACGGGGAGTGAAAGCGCCATCGCTGAGGCGCTGCTAACGCATCTGGGATTACGTCGTTATTTTGACGCGGTTGTCGCTGCCGATCACGTCAAACACCATAAACCTGCACCAGACACGTTTTTGCTGTGTGCGCAGCGTATGGGCGTGCAACCAACACAGTGCGTTGTCTTTGAAGATGCCGATTTTGGCATACAGGCCGCTCGCGCCGCAGGCATGGACGCCGTGGATGTTCGCTTGCTGTGAGTGAGTCGCTGTCGCTCTTCTCGTTGTTTGCCAGTAGTTTTCTCAGCGCTACACTACTACCCGGCAATTCGGAAGTTGTGCTGGTCGCAATGTTACTTTCTGGGGTGAGTCATCCCTGGGTTTTAGTATTAACAGCAACAATGGGTAATAGCCTTGGAGGGTTAACTAACGTTATCCTTGGGCGTTTCTTTCCATTGCGCAAAACATCGCGCTGGCAAGAAAAAGCCATTGGCTGGCTGAAACGCTATGGCGCAGTCACACTCTTATTAAGCTGGATGCCAGTGATTGGCGACTTACTGTGTCTGTTAGCGGGATGGATGCGCATCTCGTGGGGACCAGTAATCTTTTTTTTGTGCCTTGGTAAAGCGTTGCGCTATGTTGCGGTTGCAGCAGCCACCGTTCAGGGCATGATGTGGTGGCACTAATTGTAGGCCTGCACACATGGCTACCATTACAGTTATGCTAATTAAAACGATTTTGACAGGCGGGAGGTCAATTTGATCCCGGACGTATCACAGGCGCTGGCCTGGCTGGAAAAACATCCTCAGGCATTAAAGAGGATACAGCGTGGTCTTGAGCGCGAAACTTTGCGTGTTAACCCAGATGGCACTCTGGCAACAACCGGTCATCCTGAAGCATTAGGTTCCGCACTGACGCATAAATGGATCACCACCGATTTTGCCGAAGCGTTGCTGGAGTTCATTACGCCGGTCGATGGCGATATTGAGCATATGTTGACCTTTATGCGCGATTTGCATCGCTATACCGCGCGTAATATTGGCGATGAGCGGATGTGGCCGTTAAGTATGCCATGTTACATCGCGGAAGGTCAGGATATCGAACTGGCGCAGTATGGAACGTCCAATACAGGGCGCTTTAAAACGCTGTACCGTGAAGGGCTGAAAAATCGCTATGGCGCGCTGATGCAAACCATCTCCGGCGTACACTACAACTTCTCTTTACCAATGGCATTCTGGCAGGCGAAGTGTGGTGATATCTCGGGCGTTGACGCCAAAGAGAAAATCTCTGCGGGCTACTTCCGCGCTATTCGTAACTACTATCGCTTCGGTTGGGTGATCCCGTACCTGTTTGGCGCATCTCCGGCAATTTGTTCTTCTTTCCTGCAAGGTAAACCGACGTCGCTGCCGTTTGAGAAAACCGAGTGCGGCATGTATTACCTGCCGTATGCAACATCGCTACGTTTGAGCGATCTGGGCTATACCAATAAATCGCAAAGTAATCTTGGTATTACCTTTAATGATCTCTACGAGTATGTAGCGGGTCTGAAGCGGGCAATTAAAACGCCGTCGGAAGAGTACGCGACGATTGGTCTTGAGAAAGACGGCAAGCGGCTGCAAATCAACAGCAACGTTCTGCAGATTGAAAACGAGCTGTATGCGCCGATTCGTCCGAAACGCGTTACTCGCAGCGGCGAGTCGCCTTCAGATGCGCTGTTACGCGGCGGCATTGAATATATCGAAGTGCGTTCGCTGGATATCAACCCATTCTCGCCGATTGGTGTTGATGAGCAGCAGGTGCGATTCCTCGACCTGTTTATGGTCTGGTGTGCGCTGGCTGATGCACCGGAAATGAGCAGTAGTGAACTTGCCTGTACACGCGTCAACTGGAACCGGGTGATCCTCGAAGGACGTAAGCCGGGGCTGACACTGGGAATTGGCTGTGAAACTGCGCAATTCCCGTTGCCGCAGGTGGGCAAAGATCTGTTCCGGGATCTGAAACGTGTCGCGCAAACGCTGGACAGCATTAACGGCGGCGAAGCATACCAGAAAGTGTGTGATGAACTGGTGGCCTGCTTTGATAATCCCGATCTGACTTTCTCCGCCCGCATCTTACGGTCTATGATTGATACTGGTATTGGCGGAACCGGGAAAGCGTTTGGTGAGGCTTATCGCAATTTGTTGCGTGAAGAGCCGCTGGAAATTCTGCGTGAAGACGATTTTATTGCCGAGCGCGAAGCGTCTAAACGCCGTCAGCAGGAAATGGAAGCCGCAGACACCGAGTCGTTCAAGGTGTGGCTGGAAAAACACAGCTGATAGAAAAGAAAAAGGCCACTCGTGAGTGGCCAAAATTTCATCTCTGAATTCAGGGATGATGATAACAAATGCGCGTCTTTCATATACTCAGACTCGCCTGGGAACAAAGAGTTCAGAATATTTTAAAAAAAATTACCGGAGGTGGCTAAATGCCGTTGTTAGATAGCTTCACAGTCGATCATACCCGGATGGAAGCGCCTGCAGTTCGGGTGGCGAAAACAATGAACACCCCGCATGGCGACGCAATCACCGTGTTCGATCTGCGTTTCTGCGTGCCGAACAAAGAAGTAATGCCAGAAAAAGGTATCCATACCCTGGAGCATCTGTTTGCTGGTTTTATGCGCAACCATCTTAACGGTAACGGCGTTGAGATTATTGATATCTCGCCAATGGGTTGCCGCACCGGTTTCTATATGAGTCTGATTGGTACGCCAGATGAGCAGCGTGTTGCTGATGCCTGGAAGGCGGCAATGGAAGATGTGCTGAAAGTGAAGGATCAGAATCAGATCCCTGAACTGAATGTCTACCAGTGCGGTACTTACCAGATGCACTCGTTGCAGGAAGCACAGGATATTGCACGTAGCATTCTGGAGCGCGACGTGCGTATCAACAGCAATGAGGAACTGGCGCTGCCGAAAGAGAAGTTGCAGGAACTGCACATCTAGCCCGTTTAAGAAGAAGAAGCCGGGCGGTGATATCACTGTCCGGCTTGCCTGATGTGCTACGCTTATCAGGTTGATGCGGGGAGCGCGCCACCCGTACGTGACGGGCGGCAAAGTGGTATTAAAAGAGATATTTCATGCCCAGCATTCCCTGGGTATCGCTGTAACCGTTGTCCCCCAACTGCTGGGCGACGTTG
>NZ_SZVK01000038.1:0-44266 GCF_005280595.1 Escherichia sp. MR
TTTTTATATTCGTCCATATCGACGCTGATGATGATTTCCAGGTACCGGATTGGCACGTAGGCCAGTGCCAATCCGGTCGGTGGTCAGGGGGTAATAAAATTAATTACTCAGCATGTAATTGGTACAAATCATCCGTAGCAATGAATCACTTTATCGGCGGTAAGAGTGGTGGTTCGATCTATTACAAGCCGATTCAATGTCCGACTGGATACATTATGACTGGAACACGCATGTACGGTATTGGTGATGGTGTTGATGAGGAACATGTCGATGCCTACTGTTGCCCCTTTAATTAAGCTCCAGCACCAGGAAGATTGAGGCATGTGACTGATATGGTCCCACCAGACTCATAATTTCCCCAAGCATAATTACTCACATACCAAACGTTGTTTTGGTCGGAATATACCTGTTGAAAACCACCAAAGGGTGAGCCATTCAGGTAAGTCCATGAGCAATATGCATGGACCCCGAGCCTTAAATTACGAGTGTTTTTAGCTATGTTGTAGGTCTGCGTTGTGAATTGAATTTTAGGAGCGCCCCAGGTACCGGATTGGCACGTAGGCCAGCAGCGCCAGCAATTTAATCTCAGTTCTGACACGCGACGACATAACTACATTTTCCGGTTAAATCAGCTCTAAATGTCCCTTTATGGAAATTGTATTCATCATAAAAACCACATTTAACAATTCGATTTGCATCATAAGTTGCAACTGATCCCGCAAAGTAATTCGGCTTCCAGCCTTGAGGGTTTTCTGCATTGCTCACACTCCATGAGCACTGACTGGCAGAAAATCCTGTTGGCAGCGGTATTTGCTGACCATTTGCTATACGACCAGTTATCACCGTACTACCAGAATTGCTTTTACGCCAAGTACCGGATTGGCACGCTTGCAGAGAATGATTGTTGGCATTATTTTTTGCCTCTTTTGAGGTTAGCATGCCGTCTCCACGCATCCGTAAAATGTCCCTGTCACGCGCACTGGATAAGTACCTGAAAACAGTTTCTGTTCACAAGAAAGGGCATCAACAGGAGTTTTACCGGAGCAATGTTATCAAGCGATATCCCATTGCCCTTCGGAATATGGACGAAATAACAACCGTTGATATTGCTACATACAGAGACGTTCGTTTAGCAGAAATCAACCCCCGAACGGGTAAAGCTATTACAGGTAATACTGTACGTCTTGAACTCGCCCTTCTGTCATCTCTGTTCAATATTGCTCGTGTTGAATGGGGAACCTGTCGTACTAACCCGGTTGAACTGGTTCGCAAGCCGAAAGTATCCTCCGGACGAGATCGCCGGCTAACGTCTTCAGAAGAACGTCGCCTTTCTCGCTATTTCCGCGAAAAAAATCTGATGTTGTATGTCATTTTCCATCTTGCCCTTGAAACAGCCATGCGGCAGGGCGAAATACTGGCCTTACGTTGGGAGCACATTGATTTGCGCCATGGTGTGGCTCATTTACCTGAAACCAAAAACGGTCACTCACGGGATGTTCCTCTGTCCAGACGTGCCCGTAACTTTCTTCAGATGATGCCCGTTAATCTCCACGGCAATGTTTTTGATTACACCGCATCCGGCTTTAAAAATGCCTGGAGAATAGCCACACAACGACTTCGCATCGAGGACCTGCATTTTCACGATCTACGGCATGAAGCAATAAGCCGCTTCTTCGAACTGGGTAGCCTGAATGTAATGGAGATTGCTGCAATATCAGGACATCGTTCCATGAATATGCTGAAACGGTATACTCATCTTCGTGCATGGCAACTGGTCAGTAAGCTTGATGCCCGCCGGCGGCAGACACAAAAAGTGGCAGCATGGTTTGTGCCGTATCCTGCCCATATCACGACCATCGATGAAGAAAATGGGCAGAAAGCGCATCGTATTGAGATCGGTGATTTTGATAACCTTCACGTCACTGCCACAACGAAAGAGGAAGCAGTTCACCGCGCCAGTGAGGTTTTGTTGCGTACACTGGCCATTGCAGCACAGAAAGGCGAACGTGTCCCATCTCCCGGAGCGTTACCTGTTAACGACCCTGACTACATTATGATTTGCCCTCTGAACCCGGGCAGCACCCCGCTGTAAACATCATTCAAAACACATACAGAAAGGCGAGTTGCAACAACTCGCCAAACACATTCGATCTGCATGATCGAAATTATTCGTTTCACCAGAAAAAACACCGAAGATACAATAACCACATGAGCTGAAAAGACTTTTTCAGTCGGAGGAACAATGAGACTGAATACGACCGGTATTGCGGCCCGAATGATGCTCTCGCTGGACAAAAAAGCAATCGGCGAAAAACTCATCAACGGTCGTCAGATAAACCCGACACCTCTGCAGGTCCGTTACCCACAAGGGGTAAGAGAAGTTCTGGGGATAATGAGCGAACAATTAGCCATATCCACCGCTGATTTAACCCGAATCCTGCTTGAGGATGCTCTTCATAATATGTTTATGCCTGCGGATAACACCACAGGAAACATAATAAGCAGAATTGAATACATCATGCTGTCGCATGATATAAATGCGCCATTACTGGCAACATTGCTGTCGCCATGGAATATCCGCTCCACGGTTATACAGGACCCGGCCAGACTTGCAGACTATCTTTCAGCTGACGCTCTCGAACATCTTGCTGAATGTTTTAATCTCAATCCGGACTGGCTGAATGGCCATGAAAACTATCCGATAGCGTTGTCCGGTGAATGGCCAGATACTGCTGATAATTTCAGAATGCTTATTAATGATAGCAGCAACACTGAAGTTATTTTCTGGCATAGTTTCCCCTTCGCAGGAAACACGAAAAGAGAATATTGCGGGGTAATATTGAGACAGGAAAAAGAAATCAATGGCTCTGTAATATATCCGGCCCTATCATTATCACCAACACTTCTGAACGATGAAAAAAGAAAATGGTTAACTGAATATACAACCAGGCGGAATACAACAATGTCTTTGCGACGCGTCACGTTGAGACCTGGCCTTGCCGAGAACCTTATTACAGGGCAAATACTACCTGTTAGCTTATTTAATACGTCTTTATTACCCTGGTAAATACCAGATAGTACCAAAGTAAAAAATTACGGCACATCCGTGTCATAGCGTTGTTTTGTCTAAATTCTGATAAACAGGAAATTAAATGATGAAGAAAAATCATATTACCCGCACCATCATTGCATCTGCTGTATTATTTTCCTTTAACGCTGCAGCAGCGACGTCATATTTTGAAGCGCGTAACGATGCAATGGGTGGCACCGGGGTAGCATCTTCCCATTATGGTGTGGCACCTCTGGCAAACCCGGCTTTACTGACAAAGCACAACAGCAATGATGATTTCAGCCTTCTTCTGCCGTCTGTTGGGGCACAAGTTGCTGATCCTGATGATGTATCAAATAAAGCTGATGATGTTAAAGATGACTGGGATTTGTTTGACAGTGCTGTAGATAACCAGCATGGCGTACAACAGGCAGCGGCAAATCTTAAACATCGTCTGCAGGAATTCCGCAATATCAATGCAGATGCTCAGGTAGGTGTATCAGCTGTAGCAGCCATGGCAAATGACACTCTGCCGTTTGCCCTTATGGTCAAGTCTTACGGAACTGTCAGCGTAAACGGAAAAGTAAACGATGCAGACCTGGATTATCTGGACAAAGTTGCCAATGGAACAATTACCGACGTCGATAAGAATGCCCTGACCTCACGCGCATTCGGGCGTGCAGCTGTAATTACCGACGTCGGAATTTCATTTGCCAAAGAACTGGAAACGGCCGGACAAAAATGGTCTCTTGGCGTCACACCAAAATATCAGCGTGTGGACCTGTTTAACTACAACGTAACGGTTCGTGATTACGACAAAGACGATTTTGACGGTGACAAGTATCACAACACGAAAAACGGATTCAACGCCGATATTGGTGCTTATACAGACCTGAATGACAACTGGACTGTCGGTCTTGTTGCCCAGAACATCATTCCACGCAGTATTGATACTAAAGTCGTCAATGGCTTTAAAGAAACCTTCAAAGTTCGTCCACAGGCAACCGCCGGTGTATCCTGGCATAATGACCTGTTTACCACTGCTCTTGACGTTGATCTGACTCCTGCCAGTGGCTTCACTTCTGACAGCAAACGTCAGTTTGCAAGTGTTGGTGCTGAATTTAACGCATGGAAATGGGCGCAATTGCGTGCCGGTTATCGTCAGAACATGGCATCAAACTCCGGAAGCGCCTTCACCGCTGGCGTTGGTATCTCTCCATTTGACGTCGTACATATCGATGTTTCCGGCCTGGTAGGAACTGACCACGATTACGGTGCAATGGCACAACTTCAGTTCACTTTCTGATTACTGTCCCCGCCCCCGGCACTAAACCCGGGGGTATTTTTATATTCATTTTAAATAACATGATGAAACCACGTTCTTCTTATTCAAAGACAGCATTCATTCTTTTATTTTCTGTTTTCCTGGTAGCTGCAGTGACAAAAGCAAAAAGCTCGCTTCCCGATATCACCCTGGAACAGGCAAAAGAAATGAATGCTGATAACACCGTTATTTTCCTTTTCCGCCATGGAGAACGTTGCGACCGTTCAGATATGCCCTGTTATTCGGATAAGAGCGGAATCACTATTACCGGTACAGAGAAAGCACAGCAGGAAGGTATTAAGTTCGCAACAATCTTCAGTGAATATGATATTTACTCCAGCAATGCGGTAAGAACCATACAAACTGCAAAATTCTTCTCCGGTAAAGAACCCGTCGTTATGGACAGTTTATCAGACTGCAATAATGATCTTTATAAGACGCTTGAATCAATCGCAAGAGAATCTCATAAAAGGAACATAGTAATAATGACACATAATCATTGTTTATCATTTCTGGCCAGAGATAGGCTCGGCAAGAAATTCAAACCGGCGTACCTTGATGCCCTGATCATGCATTACGATGGTACCCGGCTCATACTTGACGGAAAATACAACAAAGAGGCATAGAGGATATTTGAATTTACATAAATTCTGATATACTCAGTAAGATACAAGAGTGTACGGGCACATGTGCCTGTCTGAATTGCAGGTTATCCGGACGAGGGCCGGGAACTGTTTCAGGGACAAGCGCCGGTACGTTCGATTCATAAATCGTCGAGTCATCCATCATGGATCGATTCGGCGCGGAGCGTTAAAGATTACGCTCATATTCGTTTTATGTCTGACGACACATCAACCAGCCAGTATCAGGAATAATCACCTTCAGTAAACTATGAGGCTATTTACCTGGCCACACTGGCATTTATTTCCGGTAACGCAAGTATAGCCGGAAACAAACATCATCCTGTCTGTACCGGAGCACCGGTATATCCCATTCTGATTTAACTGCTCAGGAATTATTATGAACCGTATTATACCTGCGGGGTGTCTTGCCGCCCTTTTTCTGGCTGGCTGCAACTCCCCTTCTCAGCATACTCCTGTTCCGCGTAACTACGGTGCTGCCTCTGATGTGGCGGTTACCCGACACACTCAGTACACATTATGGGACAAAGGTGTGTTTTCCGGCCAACTTCCGGTTTCAACGGGGTCTCATCTTCTGACAGCTAACAGCGATCGCCTTTCCTTTGACTGGGAAGGTGATGCGATTGAATTACTGAACGAACTGGCCAGAGTCAGGGGGATGCAGTTTAACTACAATGGTGTCCGCCTGCCGTTACCAGTCAACCTTCACGTCCGGGATATGACGTTTTCCAATACGTTGAGACTTATTGAAGCCCAGACAGCCTGGAGAGCAACAATCCATCAATATCCGGGCCTGTTACAGGTCAGCTTCATGCAGCCGGAGAACCGGAAAAAATGAAAGTACTCACCTCTCTCATTTTGCCAGTAATACTGCTTACTGGTTGTTCTTCTTCCCCCACCATCTCGCCAGGTGGTGTCAATACGCCACCACCTGACATTAATGCATGGCTTAAACCACGAAGTGAAAAGCCGGATAGTCTGTCAGAAACCCGCTGGAAAATGCTGACCGACGCAGGTAAAACGCTTGGATTTCGTGGTGGCAAGGCTCAGCGTTCATGGGAGCTGATTCAGGCACTCAACGCCCGGGAAAGCACACTTAATGCCTTATACGATTTCCGGCCACTGATTAGCCCGGAAGGCTGGCTACCACCGGTTATTGATGAAGCACAGGACGTTGCTCATATCACGCCAGATCAAATCCGGACCTCTTCCCGGGTCTGGACCATCATTCGCCCTGAACGCTTTGTCAGCAATCCACCGGGCTGGCGTGACTGGCTTCTCCGGGGGCTTTCAACGACAGCCACTCCGGGTACAGAAGGCAGCGTCGTTCCAGAAGACAGCGTGCAACGAAAAGTGTGGGAAACCGCATTACGGCAGGGATGGCAGGAAGGAAGACAAAACGCCGACCTGACGCTTGAAGCCAACCAGAAAACCCTCACCCGTGATTACCGGGGCATGATGCTGTACTCACTTCTCTGGCGTCAGGGCATGATCACCCGTCCGGATGTTTCTGATCAAATGCAAACCGTTACAGGTGACGGGAAAAAACTGGTCACTGGAGATCGTGTTCGTCGCCTTAAAAATCATGCGGAATTCAATCTTCAGAAATCTCACTGGCGTCCGCTTATAGGCACTGAAGGAGGCTCCCGATGAATATTCCTGATGAGTTTGGTCTTTTTCCGTTTCAGCGTTTCACTGCAGATGAACTACGGCATTTCTTTGTCTGGTGTGCCGCACATAAAGTCAGTGATGTGGATCTGACCGGTGGGTCACCTGTATCTGTCAGTCGCTTTGGCCGACGGGTGCGTTGTTCCAGTGCAACGTTACCAACCACACTCATGTCCTCCCTGATTGATGAATTGTTCGGTCGGGAAGTCATTCCCCGCGTTCTGGCAGGCAATCCGGTTGACAGGACGATACAGATTAACGGGGATGCATCCGGTCGCTATGGTCTTAAACGCGGAGAACGCATCCGGTTACGCTCTCACCTCATTCAGGGCACATCTGGTGCGGAGGAGAAAGCAGTCTCAATAACAATGCGTGTCATCCCGACAGAAATACCGGACATTCTCTCCATGAACATTGAACCAGATCTGCTTGAAGCAATGGTCTGCAAAAGCGGTCTGGGATTTGTATGTGGTGAAACCGGGTCAGGGAAATCAACGCTGTGTTCAGCACTGTACCGTTACATTATGGACAATTTCCCCGACGCCAAAATCGTGACATATGAAGACCCGGTGGAATATATCCTGGGAAATGAAAACGATCTGCTCCCACCGCATCAGGCAGAAATCGGGCGTGATGTGGTCAGTTTTGCTGCCGGACTGCGTTCTGCTGTACGACGTAATCCCGAAATTATCGGTGTTGGTGAGATCAGGGATAACGAAACCGCCGACGCAGCGGTACAGGCAGGCAACACCGGGCATTACTGCCTGAGCACCATGCATACGAAATCTCCTGGTGAAACGCTGGCACGTCTTCTTGGGCTGTTTCCCCCTGTCATCAGGGATTCGATGGCCTGGGCTGTCCTGTCACTGTTGCAGTTCATTCTGGTTCAGGTTCTGGTCAGAACAAATGACGGTGGTCGTAAAGCCGTCCGGGAATATATCGTCATTAACGATGAGCTTCGCGACAATCTTTCCGGAATGCCGCATGCAGAGTGGGGGCATCACATTGATGCCATAATCCGGCAGGAGAAGCGCCGTATCCGGGACCAGATTCTGGAAATGTATATCCGGAATGAAGTTGACCGAAGAGAAGCGATTCTTTTTATCCCGCCAGGGGAGTTACGGTCATGAAAAGAGAAGGTTTCTGGCGATATGCAACACCGCCAGTCAACATCCAGGGCGTACCTCTGCCGTTCACCATGATTTATCTGTTTATGTGCCCCTTTCCCTCCAAAACAACCTTCTGGATTTGCACCGGCATCATTTTATTTTTCGTTATTCTCGACCGTTCAGGCTGGACTGTCAGGACGATCTGTACTCGCATTTACAGCATTCTGAGAGGGGCCATCGCCTCCGGTCGTCCATGGTGGTATCGCCACCATACGGAATCACCACGAGACTGGACTGGCCTCGATTAAATTCTGGAGTCTTTATGTCAGGTAAAAAAACTATCGTTACTCTGCTCCGGGTATCGCTACTGGCATGCCCGTTACTGTTCACGACACCATCGTTTGCAATGATCGACACGCCATCCGTGAAGGTCGGCTTTTCTCCTGAAGGAAGCGCATCCGCTCTGGTGCTTGACACAATCAACAGTGCGGAAAGCTCCATCAGGATGATGGCATATTCCTTCACCGACCCGGATGTAATGCATGCGCTGGCAAAAGCGAAAAAACGCGGAGTGGACGTCCGTATTGTTGTTGATGACAAGGGGAATACGAACCGGGCAAGTCAGGAAGCGATGAAATATATCAACCTGCTGGACATTCCTCTCCGGACTGTAGATGCCTTCCCCATCCATCACGACAAAGTCATCATTGTTGACGGAAACACGGTTGAAACTGGCTCCTATAACTTCTCTCGTGCTGCTGCACGCAAGAATTCAGAGAATGTCGTTGTGCTCAAGAATATGCCGGATGTAGCCGCACAATATCTTGAACACTGGCAGGATCGCTGGAATAAGGGTACAGACTGGAGACCCTGACAAACATTTCTCCCCCGATTTTCTATCCCCCCAGCCACCCCCGGCTTCCGGCGGTGGTTTTTTTCCGTCTTTTTTCAGGAGAAGCACTCATGCCGTCTGTATCCCGCTACCGCACCTGGCTTGCCGTGCCTGCAGATGAAATAGAAGATCTCAAAAAAGCACATCCCCCGATGAACGGGCACACGCCCGTCATCTGGGACAAGGAGCACAAACTCTGGTTCGCCCGCCCGGGGGCGGACCTGTCCAGGCTGGACCGCTGGCTGCCCCGGCCACAGGACGTCTCCATGAACGGCAGTGATCCGGTCACCGAGTTTGCCCAGGTTCTGGAGAATGCCGGACTGGTTCTGAAAGAACTGCCGGTCATGGACGGGAAAATCCACCGTGTCCCGACCGCCGATGACAAAAAAGGACAAAAAAGTGGCGCATATCGCGGATTCCTGGACGGCAGACCTGCCGGTTGGTACAGGGATTATCGCAGCGCGGATAATTCGCCGATCACCTGGACCTTCTCCGGCGGAGAACAGACAGATCCCCGCGCAAGACTCCACCTGAAAGCGCATTCAATGCAACGCAGGGAGGACGCGGAGCGGGAACTGAAAGCACAGTACAACCGACAGGCCGCGTATGCCCGCCGCTATATCAACAAATGGCCGCAGGCCACAGCACATGAATACCTGACCCGGAAAGGCATTCAGGCTGCACCGGGGGTGCGGGTAAACAACAAAAATGAACTGGTTATTCCCTTCAGTAACCGTAACGGCGCGATACGCTCTTACCAGCGTATTCCGGTCACCGGGGGGAAAGATGCCCGCATCCTGATAGATTCGGAGAAAACCGGTAACTGGTTTGCGCTGGGCACACCGCGCAACGGTCAGCCGGTACTGTTTGCCGAGGGCTATGCCACTGCGGCCTCCCTGCACGAAGCCACGGGCCTTCCGGTACTGATGACGGTGGATGGAGGCAACATGATTGCCGTTGCCGAAAATGCCCGGCAAAAGTGGACGCAAAGCCCCTTTATCTTCTGTGCCGACAACGATCATGCAATCCGGGTTAACAAAGGTATCGTCAGTGCAACAAAAGCCGCAGAACTGACAGGAGGATCGGTCATCTTTCCTGCGTTCACCGATGCCGAAAAAGCGCAGGGGCTGACCGATTTCAATGACCTGGACGCAAGCCGGGGACGGGCCGCTTTTCAGCATGTCATCAACGCCCAGTTAGAACACATCGGGGTTTCCACCCCCAACAGTAACACCCCGGAAATGCGCGAGGCACTGGTGATAGGCAACCTCGTTTTTACACCGGTCCACACTGAGGAAAAAACCATGACTCCGACAGAATATCCTGAAACATCACCCGATACAGGGCACAGCCATGACCAGGGACCTTCTCTGCCGTCCGCCACGCAGCAGGAACAACCAGCTGCTTCCAGCAGTAACATTGCTGATGAAACACAGTCATTTACCAGTCACGCCACTGAAAATAACGGCAAAGATGAGCGGCACGCTGATAACGTTCAGGCGCAAACGGAAAGCTCTGTAGTTCAGGACTCCCCTGCAGAATCACCGGCGTCCCCGGAAAGTACAACGGCGTCTGCCCCTGATGAACCCGCTCATCCGGCGGAACCTCCGGAAAAAGTTGTCTCGGTGGCCACAGATAAAGACTGGCGTGAATTTGAAGCCGAACTGTCACAACCGGAAAAAAACGAGTCACAACAGGAATCCGGCACTTCACCTGAAATACCGGCCCCTGCTGCCACCCCCGCATCCCCTGAAGACAGTCCCTCATCTGAAACCATGAATGAATCAGCCGAGCCATCACCTTCCCCTGATGCAGTCAAAGAGGAAATGACCGTGATGACGGAGCCTGATGACAAACAAAGCACCGGAATATCCCCGGATACTCCCCGGGAAGAGGCGGTCAACCATGTAACTGAAGACATTCCCCTTCAGCCAGAGCCGTTCCTTCCTGAGTCAGATGGCCCCGAAGAATACGAAAACTACAGCGCATATCAGGAGCTGATGAACAATGAAAATCCTGAGCATCTGCAGGAAAACAGTGATATGCCGTCGCAACCGGACACAGGCCACGTTCAGGCTGATGAGTCAGAACTTCAGGCCACAACAGATACAGTAGAACCGGCTGTCCGGGATGACCCCACTCCACAGCAACCTGTTCAGAGCACATCATCTTCTGATAATACTTCATCGTTTCTCGACAAAGCGCGTGGCTTTTTTACGCGTAAAAAAACGGATTCACAGGCGCATGAGAACAGTGATCCCACACCCTCACCGGAAACCACGACGACCACACCGGCACCTGACAGTATTGTCTACGCCCCGGAACGCCCTGATGCACCGATATCGCTCAATCTGGACGAAATCATTAAATCGCTGGAAGGTGAAGAACGAGCAGACAGAACCGTCCTGTACAAACTGGATGGCAAACCTGCCTTCATTGACCGGGTAAACCGGCTGGAAATGGTCAACGGTGCCAGCAATGACGATCGCAGTGTTCTGGCTGCACTTGCTGTGGCCACTGATTTCTATGGTGGTGTCATTGAGCTGACGGGCAGTGATGCCTTTAAGCAAAAAGCGATGCAGTTGATCATCGAGCACAACATCAAAGTGCGCATGAAATTCCCGGATCAGCGAGCGGCGCTCGAAAAATTACGCAAGGAAATGGCTGTCGGTAAGGATACTGTTGTCACCCATAAGCCAACACCGGAACTTAACCGGAATACCCCTGAACAACCAGCAGTCCCAGACCCTGTTCAGGAAAAAGAAGCCACACAATCCCCGGCGTCCCCAGTAGCCCCTGAAGCATCAACCGTCAGCACCGTCCCTGCATCATCACCGGCTGAACCTGGCAAAACGGCAGATGCGGCACAAGGTGAAGAACCACCAGGAAAACTTCGCCCGGGAGAGAGCGTGACTGCCGTACTGCACAATTTTGGTCGTGCTGAATATGCACCCGGCAAAGGAGAGAGTTTCTTTGTTGAGCTTAAAAACCGCAGTGGCAGCAAACTCTACTGGGGGGAACAACTGGAAAGTCTGGTCAAAAACCATCAGAAAGGTGACGTGGTGACACTGACACTTCAGAACCGCGAACAATTCATCCTCCCGGGAGAGCAAAAAGCACGTTTCCGGAATAAGTGGTCCATGGAGTCAGTTACCAACGGGATCTCGGTATCACATGATAATCCGGATAAAGGTCAGCGTATTCAGGCGATTCCGGTCGAAACCTTTATGAAAGTGGCTGCGCAAATCAGCCAGGGGTGGCCCGAAGAGATGAAAGCGTTACGTATGCCAGAAAACGTCGGCTCACATCTGTTTATCGGTGAAGACCGACATCCGGTCTCCGCACCACAGAACGCAAATCAGGTAACAGAAATAACCAGCGCAGCCCCTGACAAGCTGACACCTGTTCTGGGATCAGTGGATAAGGATACGCGTGAACTCAACCTGCTACTTGTCCAGAGTGCCGATGAACATCTGCAGGGTGTGGTCCGGCTGAACGGCACATTGTATCCGGCACTGGCCACCCCATCAGCCGACAACAGTCAGCTGGTTATCAATGCGCTGACCGACAAAGGTTTACGCTTTGCAGGTTATGGTGAAGCGGTAAACCACGATGCTGACAGCACGAATCGCCCTGCACCGGAGCTTATGCAGTTTCATCTGAAAACCCGGGAAGAACCGCTTTTTGCTGCTGTCTACACGCCGGAAAAACAACCTGATGCGTTGTACCGGAACCTGGGCTTCGAGCAGTCATGGCAGCAGTGGTCCAACAGCCAAAAGCCGGAGGACAGGCAGGAAAAAACTCTGCATCAGGATCTCTCCCACAGCCCCGGCCGATGAGCCGGTAAGGAAGCCATATGAACATGCATAAGTCTCTGGTTGCCGTGCTCGGCCTTATCCTGATTTCATCCACGGCAAGTGCTGCAACCTGTCGTGCGGGTAGCGCGGCACAGGCCGGTAGTAATACAGGATATGAGCGAGCACGTGCAGCTGCGGATGCATGGTCACAACGTGAAAACGATGTTTCCTCATCCCTGCAGTCCTGTCTGTCACGAATCAAAAAAATCAGCATAAACCTCCCCCAGTTCCCCAGCCTTGACGACATTCTGTCGCAGCTGGAAAACCAGGTCTGCGACGCGGTCGTGGACAAGGTGAATGAAAAGCTGCCGGGGAATATTGATCCCTGGAAGGACTACAACCTATGACCGAAAATACCGAGCCATCCTCGCCATCACATCCGGCACCTGACCCGGAAATACTGAAGAGCACAATCAGGGCTATGAAGCAGTCAGAACAGCGGGCAAATAATGTCCCTGCGCTGATAAAAGCGCTTTTATGTACGGGCACATGTCTTCTTATCAGTATTACTGGTAACGCCATTCAGTACTGGCACTCAACGAATGTGGAGCGCGAATATTTCGCTACAGACAATGGTCGTCTGGTCAGGCTGGCACCAACAAGTCAGCCAGCATGGAGTCAGAATGATGCAATGGCCTTTGGCAGCCAGGCACTGGCGACCGCATTCAACCTGGATTTTGTGCACTATCGTTCACAGATCTCCTCCCTGTCTCCGCGTTTTTCTGACGAAGGTTTTGTCGGATATGTGAATGCATTACAGGCATCTAACATTCTGGAGACGATCAAGAAAGAGAAGATGAATCTGACCGCCACGACAGGTGCTGGCGTTCTGGTACGACAGGGACAAATGTCCGACGGCGTATGGTTCTGGACATTCCAGTATCCTGTCCGTATGCGTCTGGTCGGCCAGACAACCAGCAAGCCAGAACAGTCTTTTGTTTTCGAAATCACCATCCAGCGTGTTGACCCCAGACTGAAACCATCCGGTATGGAAATCCGGCAGATGATCTCCCGTAACGCCGGACCGAACTCCTGAGATAAGTAATATGCAATCACGTTATTTACTGAGCACACTGCTCCTGGTGTGCAGCGCCGCCACGTCTGCAGATAACGCAGGATGGCAGAACGCACGCACACCACAAACGACAAATTCTGCCAGCGATCACGTTCAGAACGCCTCCCAAAACACCGGAGGTGTTCCGGCAACACTGGTAAAAGGTGAGCTGCCTGCCCCCGGGCAGGCCAGCCCGCTGGTACAGGATGCGGCAAGGCTTGATTCTGAGCTCTCCGCCGATGAGATTCGCTCACTACGCAGTCTCATGGCGGATAACGAGCGGGCCATCAATGCGCCCATCACCAGTGTTGTACCCCGTATCAGCTCTCTGACAGTTAATCTGTCCCCCGGTGCCAGCCTTCCTCTTGTTCGCACAGCCATGAACAACCTGAGCGTGGTGACATTTATCGATATCAACGGTTCACCATGGCCACAATCCGATCCTCCTTATAACGCGGCACCAAAACTCTTTGATGTGCAGTACAACGAGAACATGGTGACAATCACACCATTGCGGCCATGGGCATCCGGAAATATTTCTGTCTACCTGAAAGGTCTGTCGGTACCGGTCATCCTGAACGTAACCAGTGGCGAAACAGATACGCCGTCATCCAGTCAGGAAATGGACAGTCGTCTGGATCTGCGAATACCACGGCAGGGACCAACCAGCCCGGTTGTCTCCATCCCGACGGATAAGATCGCCCTGCATGATGCAACATTACAGGCATTTCTGGATGGTATTCCTCCCCGGGACCCTTCAGTTAAGAGGCTGAAATTCACAGGTAATGTCCCGGATACAACGATCTGGCAACACGGCGATGACCTTCTGGTTCGTTCCCGGGCGATGTTGCGCGATGAATTTGAACAGACCTTGTCCTCTGCCGACGGAACTCATCTCTGGAAACTTCCCGTCACCCCACTACTGACTTTCTCTGTGAATGGCCAGTCCGTTCACGTGACACCAGAACTGGAGTAATCATGAGTGCTGAACAGGATGCCGGTAAATCCGGAAAGAAACTGGCTGCCCTGCTTGGACTGGGCAGCATCATCTTATTTGGCGGCGGCTATATCGCGTTTTCCAAACTATCAGGGAGTAACAGCGATATGCAGTCAGCCGTGAACATTAACAGTGCAGCAAGCGGCGGAACGCGCAGCGTTACCGAAACGCCTCACTATCGTGAACTGTTAAGAGCGGATAATGAACGAGGGGCCGCAGCTGCAGCCCGCAATAATCAGACGTTCATTGCCAGTCTTCCACAGGGGCTTGATATTCCGGACACTCCGGAAAAGCAACAACAGCCTGCAGCAAAACCGGAAAACTATGCTCATCGCCAGGCTTCCGGCACACCACAGGAGGATCGAGCAGCCAGTGAAAAACGTATGGAGCGGCTGCAAAAGCTGATTGTAAGAATAAAAGATCAGCATCCTGCCGGTAGTACACCAACCATAGCAACGACTATGTGGAATAAATCTCCGGCAGAAACAACAGGGCAGAATGGTACGCAGCAATTCGCATTACAGAATGCCAGCCTGTCCACGCCTGTAGCAGAAAAAGGGATACAACTGATACCTGCTCTGACCCGTATACCGGCATATATTGATACTGCAGTGGATTCTGATAACCCATCATCCAAGGTTATCGCAACCATTCCCGCTGGCCCCTGGGCAGGGGCAACGCTGTTCAGTCCGGGAGTCAAACTGGTGGGTAACGGCGTGGAGATCCATTTCGACCGGATGAGCTGGAACGGCATGGACCTTAAGGTCAATGCATATGCTCAACGGGAAGACAACCTGATGTCATCCGTGGCCAGCAATGTGAATACACGCTGGTTTAAACATATCATTCTGCCGTCAGTGTTAGGAGGTGTGGGCAGTATTGGCACACTTTATAAAGATGCCAACACGCAGGTTATTCAGGGTAACTATGGCACGGTTACCGGACGCGTGGGAATGCCCAGTGGTGAAGCTGTTGCGGGCGTTATTGCCGGTGGTATGGCGGAAAGAGGAGGTCAGATATTAACCCGCCAGGCAGAAAGTGAGCCCTATAAACAGGTAGAAGTGTATCAGCATGAAGTCGTATCAATTCTGTTTGTTGACCCGGTAATGACAAACGACGCCAGGTCATCTTCCCTTTCCAGTGGCATTTCCCCTTCAGTTAATCGTACATCACAGGCGGAACAACGCTCGCAGGCACGAATGCAGACAGCCATGGAGCAAAGAAAAGCTGTGATGCAACGTCGGTATGATGAACAACCGGAGACACCATAATGAAACCTGAAACAGAAATAGATGAAACCGGCAGCTTCGGTGAACCCGAAGAGAAACCCGCCCCCTTCTGGAAACGTTCCGTCTGGGGGATATCTGTAGCAACATGGGGGCTATGTGCAGTCGTGTTGCTCGCAGCCATATGGTATCTGTTCCTGAGAGCGCCATCGGAAACAGGCATGCCTCCGTTTAATGATGCGGATGCTGGCGTACAGACCTGGCAAACCACACAAGAATCATCACCTTCCGTTCAGTCCACTGAGACTATGACTGTCCGGACAGGAGAAGATATGAGCCAGCTTGCCCGGGATGTAAAAACAGAGCTGGATAACCGCGATGAAAAAATTCAGGCAACACTGAATATGCTTCACGACAGCATTAACAAGCTGGGCGAAGCTATAAAAAAGGATGAAGAATACGCACAGGAAACACGCCGTCAGCTGGATGATATCCGGAGCCGCCTGAACGGAATAATGACACAGAAAAGCGTCACTGAATCCTCTTCCACACCGCATCCAGCAAAGAAAAAAACGTCGTCTGTACTTAACGGAATGAAAATCATGTCGATGGAAACTGGTATGGCCTGGATTCGCTGGCAGGGTAGTACCTGGGCTGTCAGAGAAGGTCAGACGCTGGGCAATGTGGTGATCCAGCGGATTGATCCGACTACCCGGACCATCATCACCAGTGCAGGGACGTTACGCTGATGAACATGGATGCCCTGACCGCCATTGAGAACTTTGCCAGCAGTATTTTCAGTGCCGGAATGGATTTCCTGTTTACCTGGGGAGAATTCATCGGGGTGATCAGCATGATTACCCTGTTTGCCCGCGCCCGTTCAGCCGGTCCGGTAAAAATGTCTCCCGGAAAATTTATTGCGGGGATGTTAACCAGCTGCATGCTCGTATCACTCCCGGCAATGATTAACGCCGGAGGCGTACAAATGGGATTCAGGGCTGACTCATTTGGCCCGATTGCATATGTACAACCTCAGACGTTTGGCGCTGCTGCTGGCGCAGCAAATGCAGTTCTGTCGCTGGCCAAGCTGGCCGGTGTTGGATTTGTAATGAACGGGATATCCATCTGGCGCAAGGCCGGACTCGATGGACATACCGCACTGAGTGCCAGTGAATCCGTCAGTAAGGGAAACGTCAAATTTATTGCCGGCGTCCTGCTGGTCTTTATCGATCGTGTCCTCAATGCCCTGCTGACAAGCATTGGAATCGTCTTCTGATTTTTTTCACCTTCATATAAACCACTGATATATCCATTTAAGGAGAAACTATGTCACGTATTCGTGTCGTAGCGGCCCGTCTGTACGCCGCATTTATCCACGCACAACTGTTTGTAATGTCATGCCGGAGCAAACTGACTAAGTTCCTGCTGCTCATTCCCATGATGTTGCTGCCCAAAGCCGTTCTTGCCGATGGAGATCTTGCCGATATGGTTCGCAATGTCGAACAAGGTGCCAAAACAGCACAGTCATCATCACTGACTATTGCGCAGTTCATCGGCGTAATTCTGTTTCTCGGGGGCCTGATTGGCCTGAAAAAAGTTGGGAAACAAGGGGGGATGGGACTGGCTAGTTGCATTGTATCTATCGTCATTGGGGCGGTACTTGTCGCCGGACCTGAAATGATGAGTCGCAGCCAGAAACAGTTGGGGATTTCCTCAATTTCCATTGGCTAATCTTGTCCAGGGCACTGGCATTTATCCGGTGCCCTTCCTGTTCGGCAATACAAGGAGGCACATATGTCTGCCTGGAGCCCGGAGCACATAACGTTACGACGAACAGAAAACGGCAATGTGATTGCCCACGACAGTCGGGACGATCAGGAATTCATTTTTGCAGAATGCTGTTCCGATGAAATCGCAAACATCATTCTGGAAGCCGTGAAACGTTACACCAGTACGGAGCCTGCTCATGCAACACAGCATTAAAGACTTGTGGTTGTATCCCTTTCCAGAAATTGATGTGGTTCATACACAGGAGCCACTGTTACCGGAACCGGAATTAACAACGCCCGGTCGATGTATCTGCTGCCGGCAAAACGTCAGGCACCGTTTCAGACTGGATGACTCATGGCCACTCAGACAGCTTACCGACACAATCAGTGACACACGAGTTCGTCTTAATAAGGCCACAGAACATCTGGATAAGTTAAAAAAGCGTGGTGAACCAGTCGCAACCGGCGAAAAGGAAAAGTACAACACGGCAGTAAAAGCCGCTGAACGGGCGCTTGAGCAGGCCCGTCTGTCTGCCAGACGTCTTTCACTCCGCCATGTACAGAAAGCTGAAATCACCAGTACAGAGTCGTTGTCAGAGAAAGAGCAGGAACTGTTTCATGAAGACGGCCCGCCTTACAGCTTATGTGCTTTCTGCCACGCCTGGCATTCACTGAATGGTTATGCCGCAGCACAGGGCGTTATGGTGTGGCTACCCGACCTTCATCCTTCCACGGTCGTGGCCCTTAACCGTCGTTCATTACAGGAAGTTTTCAGTAATGATAAGTTCCGGGTCCGGCGGGGACGGGAAGCGCTCTCTGCACTGATGCAAAACAGACTGGCGGTTGAGGATAAATTCCGCAGTTTCCGCCCGGCCGATTTCGCTGACGTTTTTCGTCGCTATCCACCTTCCGGTCGTTCGCCCCTGCGTGAAAAAATGAACGGGATTGCCCTGATTCTGACACCAGATTCATTCATCAAAAAAGAATACGTTGATTGATTTTTCTTCATGCCACTCCAGCGCGGGGTGGCATTAAAAAAATCAAACTGCACAAACCTCCCTCCTGTAAGTCCGGAGTTCCCTCACCTATGAACATAAACCGTTTAATCTTCACTATCGAAGACTGTCTGAACACGCTATCCCGTTTCTCTGTCGCAAGCAGTTTTGTTGAGTATTGCGATTTACGTACTGTAATTGGTCTGGACAGACAGGATCGTGAACGTCGCCCATGGCTGAATTCGCCCTATATTGCAGCCACAAAGCGTGGAGAATATCTCTCTGTCTTTGAAGTCAGCGGTGCTTTCAGGGAAATGGATGAAGCATCCGACCAGACTGGCCCAGGTTCACTGGAATCGCTGATCACCAGCATGAGTGACAGCCTGAATACGGCATATAAAAACAGCGGTCATAAAATCAGCTGCGTTTTCGAGCGTGACCCTGAAATGGGGAAAGAAGAAATCGAAGACATGGTCGCCCCACAAAAGCGCTCACTGGCTAATACAGGTATCCAGTTACAGGATGTGGTCGATGAGAAAGTCACAACACTGTCCCCATGGCTGGTCCGGGAGCGTTGCTGGCTGGCGATCTGGAGTGGACCCGACCTTATCAGCAACAGCGATCGCACCGCCCATGATGAGCTTGTCAGAAGACTGGCTGAACGGGTACCGAAAGCACGCTTTGCCCAGTCCCCCTGGCAGTGGACCTTATCTGCACTGAAAATCCGCCACGAAGCTTTTCTTGATAATGTGGAACAGGCACTGAGACATTCATCTGATGGCCTGATTCTCCGGCTACTGGATATACACGAGGTCGGGCGTGAAATACGTCGTCAGACAGAACGGCACAGCACACCGCGTAACTGGCAACCCCACCTGCCTGAAGATGCCCAGCCAGCGGGATATCGCTGGACTGACGATGAATCCGTACTACATGCTCCTTCATTGCATTTGCAGTTATTCAACACGCAGGTGACCACACAGGGCAACCTGGTTCAGGCGGGCGGACTCTGGCACGGAATGGTATCGATTACTTTACCTCCGCAAAATCTGCAGACGTTTAACGAACTGGTCCGTGCCGTCCCCCGCGCAGTCCCCTGGCGCATCAGAATGGATCTGATGCCCGGCGGGATGAAGGCTCTTAATCTGAAGAAAACGCTTCTGACTTACAGCAGCTTCATTTCTGCCGTTCGTCCAATGTATGAATCCGTTATGACCCTGGCGGCAACGGATGAAAAAGAACCTGTCTGCATAATGACCATCATGGCCTCCACGTGGGGAAAAACACGTGAAATATGCACACGAAACCAGGCCATTCTGAAATCGGCCATTGAAGGCTGGGGCGTATGTGGCACCACAACAACATTTGGCGATCCCCGACGCGCCTGGGTGAATACCATTCTCGCGGCATCCGGAGGCTCCGGCCCGGTTCCCCTGTATCCCCCGTTGTCACATGCCATCTCGCTTTTCCCGCTTAACAGGGCAGGCTCTGTCTGGCGAGGTAAAGGGAATCTTATGTTACATACAGAAGACGGTTCCGCATTTGAGGTTGGTCTGGCGTCATCCCAACAAAATAAACATACAGAACTGGCACCAGGCGATCCGGGACTGGGTAAATCAGTTCTGATTAATACGTTGTCGGAAATACAGATATCATCTGCTCAGAAAAACCTGCCCTTCATTGCCTATATCGATAAGGGATACAGTGCTCAGGGACTGGTTCAGCTTATTCGCGACAGTCTTCCTCCAGAAAGAAAAGACGAAGCTGTCGGTATTATTCTGAGCAATGATCCGGAATACACCCGTAACCTTTTTGACGTGATGTACGGCGCTAAAAAGCCTATTACGCCGGAAAAGAATTTCATGTCATCGGTGCTGTGTGCTCTCTGTGTCGATACCGGTACCGGTCAACCCTGTAACCCCGGAGACACCCGACAAATTATCAACCAGCTTATCGAGCTGGCTTTTAAAGAGTACGGTGAAAATAATCCGCGACTTTATCGCGCCTCAACGGAAGAACTGGTGGATTCAGCACTGCAGGACTCGGGACTGTATGAAAAACATGATGCAACCTGGTGGGCCAGATCAACCTGGTTCGAAGTCCGGGATATGCTCCACAATGCCGGGTATATCATGGCGGCTCAGCGGGCACATTATCAGGCAATGCCCCAGCTTCCCGAAGTGTCCTCGATGCTGGGCCATACCAGTCTCAGGGATGTTTTCGGTACTGTTCAGCGTGATGGTTCAAACGAACTTCTGCTGGACTACATCCGCCGCGCGCTCGAGCAGGGACATAACGACTACCCCATGATATCCGGGTATACCCGGTTTATGATCAACCCGGAAACCCGGGTCATCGCTGTCGATCTGAATAATGTTGCCGGTGACAAAACGCCTGCAGGCAGGCTTAAAACCGGCATCATGTACCTGCTTGCAGGTCAGATCGCCGGTGGTGACTTCACCCTGCCACAATACAGGGATGAAGTGTTAAAGCAGCTTCCACGGGAATACCATGAAATCGCTCTTAAACGTATTAACCAACTTGATCAGGAGGTTAAGACAAAAGTTTATGATGAACTGCATAACGCCCGGGGCATTGACTTCATCTGGGAAAATCTGGATACCCAGGAGCGTGAGCAACGCAAGTTTGCTATCCGCACGGTTCTGAGTACGCAGTATCTGAGGGACTACCCGGAAAGCGTTCTTAAGTCAGCAAATACTCTCTGGTTACTGCGCTACAAACCCGAAGATATCCCCGTACTGAGGGATAACTTCAACGTTCCTGAATTTATGCTGAAACGCTTCCTGAAAATGCCGGAAGGCCCGGCACCAGATGGTAGTGGTGTTCCTGTTCTGGGAGTATTCAGGGTAAAAAGTGGCACGCTTGCGAGAATACTCAAATTTACCGTCGGTCCACTGGAGCTATGGGCGCTGAACTCATCGCCAAAAGACAGTGCCCTGCGTAAAACACTGACAAATAAGTTAGGTTCAGTTCGGGCACGTAAGATTCTGGCCGAAAACTTCCCCAGAGGTTCTGCAACGTCATTAATTGAGCACCGGGCGGGCCAACATAACAGTGACAATGTTATTGAAGAAC
Source organism: Escherichia sp. MR (assembly GCF_005280595.1). Classification (NCBI taxonomy): domain Bacteria; kingdom Pseudomonadati; phylum Pseudomonadota; class Gammaproteobacteria; order Enterobacterales; family Enterobacteriaceae; genus Escherichia; species Escherichia sp. MR. The sequence goes on from NZ_SZVK01000038.1 coordinate 21,678, forward strand.
TGGCCTCGGAGCTCATCCGAAAACAGGGATACAATCTCTGATGTGTACAATTCATATCACCCCACGCTGCCGGAGACCTGCCAGAGGGCAGGTATTTCTTAAAAAACTTGAGGTAAAAGGTGACAGTTTCTCATTCACTCTGCCGTCACGTGTCTTCAGGTTACATCCGGCCCCCAATCCCAGAGTGATATACGCCTCAGATGCCAGAACACAGGGAAAGGTTACAGGCATGCGGCTGTTGTTGCCGTCCAGCACAGATGAGCTGATAACAACGGCAATATGGCAGGTTTCTGTCCCGGATGAAGCACCATTCGACGTTCAGCATGTCATCCAGTGGATACTCCCTTCACCGCTGGCTTCGCTGATGTCCGATGATACCTGGTTATGGCCATCCGTTCCCGGAACGCCGGCACTGAGTGCCGGTGACTGGCCTGTCATGGATACTGACCCGTCCACCTTACGGCGCGTCAGACGTCGTTCTTTCAGCATCATCGATAACCGGAACAGGAAAGGTTATATCACCAGGCGATATCAGTGTTTCCCACTGGCCCCACTACCTGAAGACAGAAAATACGACAGCCTTCCTGACCTTGTGCTCCACCCCGAGCAGGAGACAATAAAATGCAAAGAAAAACATTACTCGCAGCCCTTATAGCCATCCTGAGTGGAACGGCATGCCAGGCTCATGCTTATTCAGTCACCGTCGTCGCCAGCCGCCCCGTTGAACAGCAGGTCGTCCCCAGAATGGAGGCCATCAAAGGTGTGCTGAGTGACATACTGAGTACCCAGACAGCCACGGGTACCGCTATCAATCAGAACTCTGAAAAGCTGGCAAGTGTCATTGCCCAGAACGGACAGGCGACACGTCAGCAGATGATTTTCAGTAATGAAACTCAGCGCCTCGAGGAGGCACGGAAAAGCTTCACCGTGCCAGACTCCATCTGCAGTGAATCCGCATCAGGGATTGCAACAGAAAGCAAAAGTGCCTCAGCATCAGCAGCCTCAAAACTCAGTAAAGGTGGCGGTGTGAGCAACCGTAGCATCCGCGACCGTCTGGCCAGCGCAGCAAACTCTCCCGTGCGGGAAGCTTATGATGGCGCGGCCATACACGCCAGTTACTGTACAGAAGCAGAATATGCACGTTTTGGAGGAACCGCCGTTTGTCCTTCTGTGGGCGAAATACCAGGTGGAGACAGTCAGGTACGCTCGATTTACCACGGCGCAGGTACAGCGGACACACCTGCGGCACTGACATGGGATCAGAAGCAAATAGATGCAGCGACGGCTTACATGAAAAACACTTCCCGCCCCTCTGCCGGTCGTGCTCTGGGTAAAGGAGAAGTGAATACCCAGAGTGGACGAACCTACGTCGGACTCCAGAACGAATACAACGGCATCATTGATTCTGCGTCGAATCCCCAACTGACGCTGATTGCTGACAGCACGCCTGATGAAACCACACGTAAAGCACTGGCTGAAACACTGCAGTCAGACTCAGCGGCCGCTTACTTCGACCAGGTGGCTTCACCAGAAGCAAAAGCACGGGGATATATGAGTACCCGTGAGTTTGAAGCTTTTGAGGCTGGCCGGCGCTACGCCAACACAGCATACCTGGTGGATTTACAGGAAATGCAGGGAGATAACCTGCTCCGTGAACTGGTAAGAATCACTGCGCAAATGAACTGGCAGCTGAACGACCTGAAAGAACAGATCCGCCAGGGTAATGTCATCTCTGGACAGCAACTGGCTCTGACCGCCCGCCAGTATTATGAAAAACAACTCGGTAGCCTTGAGAAAACAATCAATCAGGCAAACGCACGTTGAAAGCTGACGTCAGAACAGGACTGAAGAAATGAATAAGTTACCGGAAAATTCAGACCAGACGAAAAACGTCAAAAAATCACCATCCATAACCCGCATAGCCACCCGGAGGATTATTAACATTTTTGTTCCGCTGATGGAGACTCGCCTGATAACGAATTCTGTACAGCATATGCTAAAGCAACAAAAAAGCAGGCTGGAAAAATTCCGTCAGGTAAATAATAAAAAGGCGCAACTCTGCCTCTCGTGGGAAGAAGCTCTGCAGGCCAGCCATATGTCAGTAGACGATCTGGATCGCCGTTTCCGTCGGCGCAGAACAGCATGGCGGTTATGCTGCTGGAGTCTGCTGGCCATCGCTTTATTCCTCAGCGGTATGCTCTTTGCCGCCTCCTCATTACCTTTGATGACACAGGTACGCGCCATCAGCACTCTTATGTTGATACTGTCAGGCGTCGCTCTTTGTGCTTCCAGAGCACTGATTGTTACATACCGCCTCTGGCAGTTGCATGAACGAAAAGTCAGCGAACCCGAGCAGGGGACTTTCCGTGATTTTCTGAACGACCGCAATGGCTGGCGCAATGCCACATTAATTGCCGTAACCAGTAAACAATACTGATCACGTCCAGATGCCAGTACCACTGGCATGTCGCCATCCCCCTTAATTAAATCCTGTGTGGCCTTTGCCCATACGCAATTCTATTCCGGAGTTACTGTGAAAATTTTACTTCGCGCACTCTGTGCAGGCCTTGCTATATCCTCACTGCCGGCAATGGCTTCAGTGACCTATCAGGATATTGTGTCTGCCGCCACCAATCCTGACGATCTGTCCCGCCAGGCGCTGGTCACGATATTCGGTGATGTGGTCACCAATCCACTGTCAACCAGCGACCCCACCCTGATCGGAAGCATGTTCTGGGTGTTCAACAATATCATTGCCGTACTTGCTATCGTCTGGTGTATCTTCATTAGTATCCGCCATGTTGTGCGTTCGGGGCATCAGGGACAGGTATTCAGCGTCGGGCGCGATATTGTCGGCATACTGAGTTTCGTCGCAGGTTTTCTGATGATCGTTCCTACCGGAAATGGCTGGAGTCTCGCTCAGCTCATTATGTTATGGGGCGCATCGATAATGGGGGTTGGGTCCGCCAATGTGATGGTGCAAGTTGCCGCTGATAATATCGCAAATGGTTATTCAATGACTGTACAGCCAGTTCAGGCATCCACACGAACAGCAGCGCGTGGCATTTTTGAAATGGAACTGTGTAAGTATGCGGTTAACGCAGGGCTAAATGATTTTAATCAGACGGCCAAATCCTCGACTTCACTGATGACAGAATCAGCTAAAACCGCCAGTGGTAATTACACTGTCACAGTATCCAATGGCAGCGGTATCTGTGGTACTGCCAGCCTGTCAGTAGAAGGGAACGGAACAACAGATCAGTCGACGATTGGAAAATTCTTTAATCCCTTCAGTAAAAACGAATACAGCGGTGTTATCTCAGCACAACGTGCAGCCATGGATAATATGATTAGCGACATGGACAACGCTGCCAGTGAGTTTGTGACAACATTTCTGGAAAAAAGAAATTCTGGCAACGGAACACTGCCGGATATCGAGACACGAATTCAGAAAGCAGCCGACGAATACGAACGTGCTGTGCAAAAATCGCTACCCACTGATAACGGAGAGCAATCCAGAAAAGAGGCTCTTAAATCTTATCTCACAACCTACGGGTGGGTAACGCTTGGCGCGTGGTATCAGACCTTTGCGACAGCTAACCAACGTCTGGCAGAGCTGGCTGACAGAGCTCCAGCTGTAACCTCAATGTCATCACTGGGAGAAGTTGGTGATACTGACTTATTCAGTGCAGTCATGAGTGCCTACAAGACTCAATTACAGAACACCACCTATACACCACCTCTGGGCACTGTTACATCAGCCAATGAGCAACGAATGGCCAATGCGCAAGATCCTAAGTCTGCCTTATCTGAAATGATGAGCTTCTTTGTCTATCGAACCAACTGGATAGCAACAGAGATAAGTGGCACAGGAACAACAAGCGATCAGGTCAATCCATTGATAAAGATGAAAAATATTGGTGATTATACATTAGGAACAACAGAGATTCTCTGGAGTGGATATACAACAGTTAGAGTTCTCGCGACAGTAGGTGATAACTCTATTTTCGGAAAGGTTGCCAATTTATTCTCTGGATTACCTAAAGGATTAGTTGCTCTGCTGGATGCTGCAGCTCCCCCAATATATTTCTTGTTGTTCCTGTTGTTTTGTGCGGGTTTTTCCTTATCAATTTACCTACCATTTATACCATTCATTTTCTGGATGACAGGCATTGGGAACTGGATAGTCAGTGTATTAATAGGATGTACCGCCGGACCTCTGTGGGCTGCAACACATCTTGGAACATCAGAAGACAGAGGAAGTCGGGCAGCCTACGGTTATATATACTTAATTGATAGTATGATAAGGCCGCCCATCATGGTCTTTGGTTTTTTCTTTGCTTCTGTTGCCATCATCGCCGTAGGCACAATACTAAATGCATTATTTGGCGCTGCCCTGGTTAACGTACAGTTCAATTCGCTGACCGGTATTTTCAGTCTTGCTGGTTTCTTGCTGATATACGCCAGAATTTGTACAACCACTGTAGCTGCCATATTTGCCCTTCAGGCCTACCTACCTGATCATGTTATTAATTTCCTTGGTGGGCGTGAGGGAGCCAACACTCTTGGCAGCATGGCAAATTCTGTTAAAGAAATATTTATTGGAGGAAGTCGCAATATCCGACATACTCCTGGAATGAAAACAGATCGTCTTAAAGATAATACAAATGGAAGTGACGACAAGGACGGAATAAAAGGATAATATAAATATTGCACAACCTCCCCATCGGCATTAAAATAATAGATAGTACGAGGGGAGGCATTGTATGAAGGCTAAAAAAGAGACACCTGACAGATTTCCAACTTGGTGGTTGTTATATTATGTATTAAGGAAGGCTTACTTCTTTTTAGGAATACCTTTCTTTTTATTTTGCGCACTGACATCTACACTGATGTTATTTAGTTCTCGTTATTATGGTGACAACATTGAAGATTATGTTGTCACTTTTGGTAGTTGGTTCTTATTACTTGCGCCAGGTATATGGATGTATTCACGTGCAAAAACAAGGAGAGAAAAGATAAGAAAAGTTGTACAAACAATAAAAGAGTCAGGCTTCTACTCTCCAGAGAAGGGGTATGAAGGATTATCTTTAACTCAGGGAGCTTATTTCGGTATTGACCTTAAAAATGGCACAATGTTGTATGTCCGTATCTATCCAGGCAACATTATGGATGTTATCGGTTTTGACATTCATAATTTCACTCGTACTGTAACAGACGACAAAACACTGGAAATTCATACGAAATACATCAACCTGCCAATGGTTCCTATTCCATCATGGTGTACTCATCCAGAAACCGCATCAAACACCATGCACGCTATGGCAAGTCGAGGATATGATTATCCTGTCGACTTTCCTCGTCTGATTCAGGAAAAGCGTAAGGAGTGGGAGCAGATTGCAGGCGTGCCTGTAGCTGAAGTATTTTAAGATAAGCAGCCTCCATAACTGCCGGTTCAGATGAGCCGGCTTTTGTTTGCAACAACACATAGCTTATGCCGTATTAAATAAACCCAAGGACCTATTTATGGCAAAAACAAAACAGGAATGGTTATATCAGTTACGTCGCTGTTCCAGCTTAAAGACACTTGAGAAAATTATTGCTAAAAACCAGGGCACTTTAGCCTCGGATAAAATAGAAGCATTCAACTCTGCAATTGATCATCGCCTTGCGGAACTGACAATGAACAAATTGTACGACAAAGTACCGGCTTCTGTCTGGAAGTATGTAAAATAACCCCAACAAAAAGAGCAGGAAATCCCACACCTGCTCTTATTCATGAATAAACATATCCAATATATTCCAATGCGAAGAAATAATCTCCGTAGAATCCCCCATGAGAAAAATATCATATAGGAGAAAATCGCAATTATCACAGCCAGTGCATTCATTATTTTCGCTGTGTTCTGGCATTAATTATTTTCAACACAAAAAGGAAAAAACAATGAATCTGGTAGACGCCTTTGTCAAAAAAGTAATATCCGGTCCATATGAAGAATATGGAAAATGGTGGATAGATGTCGAATACATTTCATGGGGTGTTCCCGGGAAAACAAGACTGATGTTTGACTCAAAGGAGCAGGCACTGGAAGTTAAAGAAGGGTACAAATTTTTAACGTGAGATCTCTTTTTGTTAAAGGGCAGGAAGCGGTCACCTCCTGCCCTTAGTTACGTTTCCAGGCTTATCAGTCGATAAGTTCCCGGATCAGTTCCAGAACAGCAATCAGCGCGTTTGCAACGGCAACTACTGCCCTGAGAACGATGATTAACAGATTAATCATCCGCTTCTCCATCACTGGAGGAAATCACCGTTGCTTACTCTTACATTGCCTGTCACAACGGCACTTTCAGTGTTAGTTGAAAAGAGACTTCCTCCTGCCAGAGCACTGAACACAGCACCACCTGTTTGTTCAGCCAGGACTTAAAATCTTGCATCCATAGTCCCGATGGATATCACGGCAGAAGTGTCGCCAGACAGAGCTAACCTGCGGATTATAAGGATGGTTGCTATCAAATGAACAGCTCGCTATTATAAGAACGTTAGTTGAAAAGAGATTACCTCCGGTCAGGGCCACCAACTCTGTAACGGAACAGTAAAAAAACCGACCTCACCAGTCGGTTTTTTTACATCTGTTGTTTCTCAAAATCCGCCCGACATGCCCGTCACACCGGGGAAACTCATGCTCTGAATCAGAACCAACCATCTCAACTTTGCCGTCTCCTGAAAAAACTGGCACATTCAGTTCGATAACTACCCATAAATACAGAGAGAAAATCCGATGTCAGAAAAGTGGAGTAAAGAATTCGACTCTTGCTTTCAGGCGGGGAGCATAGAAGAAATTGCCGATGCTCTCGAGAAACGCAGCGGAAGCGAGGAAAATGCGTTAGCCATGCTGGCAATGACAGCCTTCACACTCATGACCCGACGTGGTATCTGCGAAATGCAGAACGTGGCCCCCGATGGCAAAGGCATTCGGCTGGAGCTAATGGGCTTCAGGGAAAATGAAACAATACCGGATACGCTTCATTGAAGAAGAAAGGGCGCAATGAGGTCAGCCTTCGCAACAAAGCGGCGGCAGAAAACCTGCCGCCGTGTTGCCCGTTAACGTTTAACTTCGTAGGCTAACGTTGCCACAAGCACTGTGTTTCCCTGCTGGAGCCGGAGCCCGCAAAGCGAATCCCTCACCATCCAGACAAAACACAAAATCGTCACACAGACGACGATCAACATCATTAAAAATGTTCGCTGTGGCATCATAGCCCCTCCATTGCCTTACGGCGGTTATCGGGCTACTATAATGTTGTTGAGGCATTACAGTAGAGCCCTTGGTTGGTTGATAAAAAAATCTCCAGGGGCTTTCTGCTGTATACCGTCCACAAAACGCTTTCGGCATACAGCCTCAAGCGCCCGCAGCTATTCTAACGACTTTCGTATCTGTAACAATCCTTTTAACCAGCCCCACACATCTCTCGGACATGGTGAGTACAAAAGGCTGCGCTCTCGAACATTTGACATTGAAAATGATTCAGGTGACAGCCTGAATGTAGCAGGAGTCCCCGTCCTTCTGGCATAGAAGATGTCAACGGGCTACTATAATGTTGTCGAAGCATTACAGTAGAGCCCTTGGTTGATTGACAAAAATCTCCAGGGGCTTTCTGCTGTATATGGTTTAGTTAACAAAGAGAGCCAGTGTTCCACTGAGCAAAACCAGTAGCTATTCATGCTTACAATTATCTTCTCCATATCTGAAATAACTCAAACAGCCAAACAGAAACATATGGTTACATCTTGCGTATTGAAAAGAGGTCTTTGAGAAATCAATATGATATCACCGTATATTGATAGGATAATATATATGAAGAAACTATTGATTCGATTAATACCTGATGCAATATATGAGGCTCTGGAAAAGACAGCTCTGCATTCTGAACGCTCCCTGGAAGCACAGGCCAGATATATCCTTAGTTGCTCCGTAGATAATGAAAAACAATTAACTGGTGGTGAACGCTATCAAAGAGAAATAACCGCGCGTCTTAATCAAGCGTTATCAGAAGCTAATAAGGTCATAACAGCCATTAATCTTGTTCCCGCAAGAATTGCAGAACAATTAGGCCATCATGACGCCATAGAATCCGAAAATTGGTTCACCGGAAATGCTGTTCCTAGCTTTACAGAGCTTGACGAATTAAGCGATATCTTTGGATGCTCTCCAGATTGGTTAAAGTTTGGCGAAAATGTACCTTATCCAAAGAGTTCTAAAGGAAGGATAAACTGGAATCGTGGCGGAGAAAAAGATATCGATGCACTTTTAGAGCCTGACAACAAAGGTCGTAAAGTCTCATCTATTCATATTTTCAGGGTAAATGAATCTGGCAATATACTAATACTGAGAGAATTTGAAAACAGCATAACTACAGATTTTTTCTCAACAAACCTTTACTTATCAGACAAAGAAAAAATAGGACAGGGCGGATTCCACGACCTGGTCGATTTCCTTGTAATTTTACAATCCCTTTATTTAAAATATATAAATAGCAATCTGTTAGTGAAAAGCTATAACATTAGCCAATATGCACTGGATTCCTGTTATAAGAGCGGAGAAAAGCACCCCATAACTATATGTAGTGCAGGTGAGACAAGTACCTGGTGGGAAGACATATGGCATGAAGACATGATAGCTCAATCGAGGAATAATGAGTCCTACTTCTGGGATGGTGACAAACCTCTTATTGATAGCCTTCATAAAGAACTTCAAAAAAATAACAGGTTAAAGCCAAACAGTGAGTTAGATATGCCACTAATTGGTTAAACACCAATTAAAGATTATCTAGCTAAAACAACATCGTACACGCATACTGCAAAGCCCTTGGTGAGTTAATAGAAAAATTACTAAGGGCTTATAAAAAATATATACCCCCACATTAGTGACACATTAAAATATTTTTTATTGATGTGTTACCAGCCTGACCCAAAAACAATTTTTAATCTTTCCGTTTGATTTAAATTCCAGAAATGGAGACTTTGTCATGTCTTACAATCGACAGCCTGTCGCAGAAGATCCTATGCAGATATGGGGCGCTGTTGGTGTCCTTCTTATCCTGCTGCTATTCGTCATATGGTTATTCTTGCCGGAAGTGGTTTACGCCAGCTGCCTGATTCTTCATACCTTATGGGGACTGGTCGACTGGGGACCATTTCATAACTATGCAGCACCACGATACAACCTGCTTGCCATGACCGGTAACAACGCCGCCAACATAAGCTATAGCCAGTGGATTAACGTCATGGAGCAGACCATAGGTATTCTGTGGATGTATCTTTTACCTGTGACACTCTGGTGTTTATGGGAATGGTATCAACACCCGGGACAAAGCCGTTTCACCCGCAGACCTGTAGATATTACCCGACTGCCACACATCTTTGCCTCGTTGTCCCCTGCTATCGCCCCAGTACTGGCAGATGGTGATCCGGAAAAACTCTTTCATGGTGGCAAACGGCCTGAGCGGCGGGTTGCTCTCACCCCGGAAGCATTTGTCGAGCAGCATGCACTCATCACCAATATGCAGCTCGATGTTGCAGCTGCAAGACGATGTTTCATGGCCCAGTTGGGTAAACCTTTAACGTCCTGGAAAGACATGGCACCACATGAAAAAGCACTCTTTGCCATATTTGGCCTTCAGTATTTCCTGGATGATCGTAAGGCAGCATTAAAGCTCATGGATACACTGAACCTCTCATGCAGAATTAAAAGCAAACGGGACAGCGGGAAATTCTGTACCCCTGTTTATTCACTGGCCAAATCAGCTTTCCAGAGAGTGATTAAAAGCAACGGAGCACAGCAATGGCTGAAACAACATCGCTACGTCCGCAGTGGGCTGGTCTGGCTGTATGCACATGACCTGCGGCTTACGCCACCCAACTGGATTTGGCTGAAAGGCGTGGACAGAACGCTGTTTTATGCATTACACCGCGCCAATACCACGAAAGGATTTATTGAAGGCGCTGGCGTGGTGGCCGTTGCACGTGCAGAGGCCGAAGCCATGCGTTTTGGCCTTCCCTGCCCTGAACCCTGTGTTGATGAAGCGGTGGAAGGCTTACGGCGGGATATGCTCAGTCTCGGTCTTATCTGGGATGAACCACAACCAGATCGCGACCGGAAACGCCGCATCCTGACCAACTGGTCCCTCACCGACGACATCCTGCCCCGTACACCTGCTACAGACAACGAATTCTGATTATCCGGAGAACTGAAAATGACAATCGAGTACTTTGCAACACGCATTGCAAAACATATTTCCGTGCAGGCAATCTGGCCGGATGGCAAGACAGAAATTATTGCCGTCCTTCCACGGGATGCCCTGTCAGGGCTGGTAACACGAAATAATCAACTGATTCATATAGCCTTTGACGCCATGGGCACCCGTAACAGAGAAACCGTCCTGATTGATAAACAGGAGCATAACGCTGACCAGATACTTACAGCTATTGATTCCTGCCTGCGCCTTGAATACCTGATGGAACGCCGCTTCAGCAGAACACCTTTGTTCCGTGGCATAATCGCCAGCGTTGTGCTGTTCGTAATGGCAACGATTGGCTTCTCTCTGTTCCGCTATGTTGATCGTGTATTCTGGGACGATACAACGCCTGAAGCAGTACAGACAGCAGGTGAGCCACGACTGCTTCCCCCTCACCTGAATCACACTGTGCCATTAAATGAAGGCATTCAACTCCCGGTTCCCCCGAAAAAAGACGTCCAGGTACCGGAGAAAACAATCACAAGCAAAAATCCGGAAGCCGCAGCTGCGCGACATAATCTGGCTACTGTTCTGAAGCGGAACGCCGATCGGGGCATGTTTACCATCAACCTGTCATCCGGTCATGAACGAACCCTGTACGCATTTCTCGATCCTGCCTGTCCTAACTGCAGACTTCTGGAGCCGGCCTTAAAACGCCTGGCCAGCGACTTCAATGTCGTTATCTACCCGGTTTCAGTTATTGGTGGAGAGGAATCCACCGACCGTGTGGCACCACTGCTGTGTGAAAAAGATGCTCAGAAACGTGCTGCCGGCTGGCACCGACTGTATTCCGCAGATAACGGAATGATGACGCCATCAGAAGAAACAACGCCTGCAGATGAAACATGTCTGAGAGCAGCCAGAGCTGCGATTGATGTTAACAATGTCGCCTTCCGTAAGTTCGGATTTGCCGGTACCCCATGGGTGCTGTCCGACACGGGCTGGCATCTGCCTACTGGAATTCTGCAGGAAACTGGCACGCTTAATTTATTCCTGAAAACCACCGACAGCGAGTCTGGCCATGAGTGAACATCGCGTTAACCCCGAGCTTTTACACCGTACAGCCTGGGGAAATCCTGTCTGGAATGCACTCCAGAGTCTCAATATCTATGGCTTTTGCCTGGTGGCAAGTCTTGTGGCCAGTTTTATCTGGCCACTTGCATTACCGGCATGTCTGTTGTTCACACTGATAACGATGCTGGTATTTAGTCTGCAGCGATGGCGCTGCCCTCTTCGTATGCCCATGACGCTGGAATGTGCTGACCCGTCACAGGACAGAATGATTAAAAGAAGCCTTTTCAGCTTCTGGCCAACTCTGTTTCAGTATGAGGTCATCCTGGAGTCACCGGCCAGCGGCATATTTTATGTTGGTTATCAACGCGTCAGGGATATAGGTCGGGAGTTGTGGCTGAGTATGGACGATCTGACCCGCCATATAATGTTTTTCGCCACCACCGGTGGGGGTAAAACGGAAACCATCTTTGCCTGGGCGATTAACCCGCTTTGCTGGGCAAGAGGATTCACCCTTGTCGATGGCAAGGCACAGAATGATACGGCAAGAACGATCTGGTATCTGGCCAGACGCTTTGGCCGTGAAGACGATGTGGAAGTCATCAACTTCATGAACGGAGGAAAATCCCGCAGTGAAATCATTCTGAGTGGTGAAAAAACGCGTCCTCAGTCAAATACCTGGAATCCCTTCTGTTACAGCACTGAGGCATTCACAGCGGAGACAATGCAGTCAATGCTGCCCCAGAACGTCCAGGGGGGCGAGTGGCAGTCCCGGGCCATAGCCATGAACAAGGCTCTGGTATTTGGTACTAAATTCTGGTGTGTGCGCGAAGGCAAAACAATGTCACTGCAGATGCTCCGAGAACATATGACTCTCGAAGGGATGGCCAAACTTTACTGTCGTGGCCTCGATGATCAGTGGCCGGAAGAAGCTATCGCACCATTACGTAACTACCTTCAGGACGTTCCCGGTTTCGACCTGTCGCTGGTCAGGACGCCATCAGCCTGGACGGAAGAACCCAGAAAACAACATGCTTATCTCTCCGGGCAGTTTTCTGAAACTTTCAGCACATTCACGGAAGCATTCGGGGATATTTTTGCTGAAGATTCCGGTGATATCGATATTCGTGACAGCATTCACAGCGACAGGATTCTGATGGTAATGATCCCCGCTCTGGATACATCAGCGCATACAACGTCCGCTCTGGGACGAATGTTTATCACCCAGAAAAGTATGATTCTCGCCCGAGATCTGGGCTACCGCCTCGAAGGAACTGATTCCGATGCACTGGAAGTCAAAAAATATAAGGGGCGTTTCCCTTATCTGTGTTTCCTTGATGAAGTGGGGGCATACTATACGGACCGTATTGCTGTGGAAGCCACTCAGGTGCGTTCACTGGATTTTGCTCTGATTTTGATGGCACAGGACCAGGAACGTATAGAAGGACAGACAACAGCCACGAATACTGCAACACTGATGCAGAACACGGGGACAAAATTTGCCGGCAGGATTGTCAGCGAGGGCAGTACGGCCAGAACGCTGAAAAGCGCCGCCGGTGAAGAAGCCAGGGCGAGGATGAATAACCTGCAGCGTCAGGACGGCATATTTGGTGAGTCATGGATTGACAGCCCACAAATCAGCATCCTGATGGAAAGTAAGATAAATGTTCAGGAGTTGATTGAACTTCATCCTGGCGAGTTCTTTTCTATTTTCCGGGGAGAAACCGTACCATCAGCATCATTCTTCATCCCTGACAATGAGAAAAGCTGCAGCAGCGATCCCGTTGTTATAAACAGGTATATCAGCGTGGATGCACCTCGCCTGGACCGTCTCCGCCGTCTGGTTCCCCGTACAGCTCAACGTCGAATCCCGTCACCGGAAAATGTCAGTGCCATCATTGGCGTCCTGACTGCAAAACCCTCCAGAAAAAGACGAAAAATTCGCACAGAGCCGCACATGATCGTGGATACATTCCAGCAACGCATTGCAGGACGTCAGGCAGCTATGGCAATGCTGGAAGAGTACGACACGGATATCAACGCACGTGAAAGTGCCTTGTGGGAAACAGCGGTGAATACGCTTAAAACGACCACACGGGAAGAGCGACGAATTCGCTATATCACGCTGAACAGACCAGAACTACCTGAAACAAAAGAGGAAAATCAGATATCAGTGAAAGCAGAAAGAGCAGGTATAAACCTGTTAACGTTTCCACAGGACAATAACCACCCGACAGAGCGTCCTGTAAACGGGTTTCATCATAAAAAAACCAACCGTCCGGACTGGGACGGAATGTACTGAACTGTGACCATACTTCGGTCTTCCCGCAAAAAAACTATTTAAAAATGCTGGTACTAGATACCAGCATTCAGATTACAGATTAACCGCATCATTGTAGGTACATATGGAACGTCTGATTTTTATGTCCTTTAACCCTAGATCATCTAATTTTGACCGAAACTGTTCATCAGATTGTTCAAATAAAGGTCCCAACACAATCTCTCTAATTGCCGTATAGGTAAATTTCACCTTATGATAATACGCAATGCCAAAATTAGTATTACGTTTTTCAATACTGTATGGTGGGTATGCATGTTTATTTACTTCAATAAGTCCTCGGACTTCATTTTCACTTTTAAAGTTTTCTCTCTTATATAATGAGCATAGTCTGATAAGACTTACATGAAGTAAGTTATGCCTAAATTCGATGGCGAGATTGGAGCGATTAATATAAGCAAGCAATTCCTTTCTTACATATTCTCGAAACAGTTCTTCTGAATAGATAACAGGACGAAAAACAACGCTACCACTAATAGGTTGAAAATGTTCTTCATACCGGGCAAAAACATGACATTGGGTTATAATCTTCTCATCATAACCAATAGCAACGCCTTTGCCATTATCACCATACTCGCTCCACATGTTGGAACGATCTCCATCAGAACAGAAACAACAAATTAATATCTTACAATTTTCGTCTATCTTATTAGGTGATACTTCTTCTAATAGTCTAATGCAATCCGGAAATTCCTCATTTATTATTCCCTTGACTATTTCATAGCCAGCCGAGTATTCTTCCGGATCATTCATATTCCGAAGATCGGTAAACCATAATTCTTGGTTTTCAATCATTTTAAAAAAAGTTTCAACACTTGCATAACGAAAAGCAAGATTAGTGCTCATAAAACATGATTCCGTCAATAGAGTTACTTAACATTGCCTGACATATTTATTTTTACCACCACATCCATATTTAATATTGGTGATTTTTTCATTCTATAACGAAACTAATAAAGCTTCATCTGTCATCTCATCGGAGAAGGCGGTTCCCAGAGTTTATCCTGCTCCGGCGGAGGCAGTGACGCATCATCATTGCTGTTCGCCGCGATATAATCGCGGTAGTAGCGTTCACTTCCTTCACGGTGATGATCCACGTCCGGTCGCGTAATCCTGTAGTCTTCGTGACCGGTACGGCCTGTCACATTATGCCAGGCAACCATTTCAGCAAAGACCTGGTTAAATTGTTTGTCGTTTCCTTCTGGTTCAAAACCCATGCGTGGATCACGCCCGAATAATACCGGTGCAATCAAATCCAGTTTATCTGCCAGCGCATTGCGGTCATGGTGATTACGGAAAACAACCCTGTCACCATAATCCGTACAGACAAACTCTCCCGTCCGACGGTCACGAAAACGAACACTCCCGTTCTTCTGCAAACGGGCCTCGAGATCACCGGTATTACCGTATACCGGCGTTCCGCCCGGTTCACAAAGCACGACACAGCGGTCTGTTGTCGTTGTGCGTGACTTGTCTTTACGGCGATCGCGATAATCCCAACCTCTCAGCTGCGATACAGCAGCCCTGTCTCCCTGAGCAGCCTGAATTTCGACCCACTGACGGTAAGAGGGTGGATACCACTTCCCGTCAGCAATAAGTTTCTGCCGCTCATCCCTGATGTCTTCTTTCAGCCTGATCAATGCCTGCATTCGCTGAACTTCTGCAATGTGATAATGCAGCTTACGTAATGCCGGATCATCGTACTGCGCACGAATGTGTGACTTCCGCAGACGGCATGCCTGATGAATTTCCCGACAACGTTCCCCATAACGCAGATCCGGTTTACGCCATTGTTCACGCCATGCCAGATAGCGGGCACGCAGGTCAGCACGGGCCTCAGCCCTGGCTTCACGTCGCTGCCGGCGCAGCATTGGATCACGTTTACTGCTGACCCCGTACCTGTCACTGACAGCCAGCTCCGGGTTATAGCGATTTTCAGGTTGCACCCTGTCAAACAAATCTGCTGGGGCACTCACAAAAGGTCCGGCCTGTGGCTCTGCACGCCCCAGTGTCAGATCAGGATGAATGCTGCTGGCCTTCACCGGCGTTTGCTCATGATTAAAGGCATCAACGACAACAAGCCCGTGATGTTGTTTCTGTAGCATCAGTCCCTGTTGTGCAAACAGCTCATGACAACGCTGCCAGGTAAACTCACCCTGTGTGATCATTTCTTCAATCTGAGGGCTACAATGGCTGATGCTGTATCCCCACAGACTTTCTTTGTCAGAAAACAGTTCGCGTTTGATAGCCCCCTGCGGCCCCGTGCCTGTACGCATACGGTGCCATTCTTTATCGGTCGCAGGACAGCTCTCCATACGACGACCACGGAAGCGTTCTGTTGGCGTAACCTGGCGGAAAATATCTGTTGGTACAGGCTGCCAGCCACCATCGAGTTGATTCACATTGTCGAGCGTCAGCAGCGACCATACGCTGTCAGCACGAACGGGAGTCTGGTTATGATCATAACCGTCACAGATAACCAGGTGACCATGCTGAACACGCATCCATAATCCCGCTTCAGCCAGTGTGCGGTGAATAGCCTGGCAGTTTTCCAGCCGTCCTTCCCGTGCCATTTCCGGCAGACGTTCTCCAAGATGACGACAGGCATACTGCTGCAGACTTTCTGTTTCAGCGATTTTTTCCGGGCGAACATCAGCGGCAATGAAGTCCGGATTATAGCGTCCTGGTGCTTCCACCTGGCTGAAAATGTCTTTTGGTACTGGCGTGTAGTCACCCATTTTTTTCATGAGTTTTTCTGCACACCAGGAGGGACCAAACGAGTCAAGCTGTACACCTTCCCTGTTGCGATCCCAGCCATCCATCACCAGAAATTTTCCGTCCATCTGAGACAGGTACAGACCATCTTCCGCAAGACGACGATGCAGGGATAACCAATCATTTACAGGTTCACTGCGTAAACCAGCGACCGCTGTCTGCGCGACATACTCGCGAAAAGTTTGTTTTTTCCCGCGTGTCCACGCGTTCTGGCGATCACGTTCAACGGCGGTTTTGCGAACGATACGATTTCCCGGTGCATGGACCCAGCAACCGTTATCCGGAGCAAAACCATGCTTCAGTTCAAGCTCACGGCAGGCACGACTGAGTTTTTCCTGACTCCAGGATAACCGGTTCAGATAACCCGTTTCAGGGTGTACCCGGTTAACAGCCACATGGACGTGCAGATTATCTGTATCAGTATGCACGGCAGAGACATACTGATGGTCGGCAAGGCCGAGTGATTTCAGCGTATGACGTACACTGTCATAAATCTGTTCCGGACGCGGGCTTTCATGTGACTGCCAGGAAAGGATGTAGTGAAAAACAGGATCAGTGTCATCTTTTGCATAGTGTGCCTGCCGGGCAATGTACTCCATATCTGCAGCGGCAGTTTCAAGAGAAGTACAGTTATGAAAGCAGGTGACACCATAAAAGTTGACCCATTCGCAGCCGTCCTTCATGACATCAACCAGCGCCACGAATGACTCATTTCGAAGACGTGTCGCATAATCAACAAGGCGACTGAAACGGCTTCGGTGCGGTTGTTCAGCCTGCGAAGAAGAAGATAAATCCAGTTCCTCATCGGTCATGTCATCCCGGACAGAGACGTAGGATACCAGGTCTTCGAACGAAGACTTGCCGTCCCTTCTCTTTTTCGGAATGACTGCATTCACCGGAGAATCCTCAACCTTCCATTAACTGTTTACGCAATGTATTTGTAAGTTCGGTTATGGCAACAAGCACTTCTGCGTATTCCTTGTCACCGGTTCTTTTTCCCTGAACAAACAGATGCTTCTGCATCCTTCCCAGTCTCATTAACTCCTTCAGAAAAGCATCATCTGTACGGGAGTTAATTCGCTTATTCAGTGCTGCATTTCGGATGTAAGCAGATACAGTAAGTCCGGAATCTTCAGCTTTTTTCCTGATGGTTTCATCCTCAACAGGAGAGAATCTGAGTGTCCTGACAACTGTCTTTTGCCGTACCTCACTTTTCTTTCTTACCGCACTATCACTCACTTCAGGCTCCTTACGGGGTGTCGGGGCGAAGCCCTGACCAGATGGCAATTGTAATAGCGTCGCGTGTGGCGGTATTACAATTGCACATCCTGTCCCGTTTTTCAGGCCATTATAGCCTGTTATTTTTGTGCATCATAGTCTTATGCAGACGGCAGAGGCAGGGCGCAGCCCTGCCAGGAGTCAGTTTTTGATGATAAAATCAGACTTCAAAATGAAACGGAGAGAAAGTGCCAATGGCTTCTAAAAAATTTTACTCAGATGATGACATCCAGCTGGCAAAAGCTGCTTTATCAGAATTGCCGGACCTCACCGCTCAACGGAAAACATTGCGTGATTTTCTTGATGCCATTCGTGATGACATTATTGTCCTGGTAAGGACAAAGGGTTATACACTGGCAGATGTTCGTGACACGCTCAAAAATGCAGGGTATGAAGTAGGAGAGAAGGCACTTCGTGACATTATTCGGGAAGCAGAATCGAAAAAACCATCCCGCCGTTCTTCCTCTAAAACAGCACCTAAAAAGACAGATTCAGGCAGGAAAGATGGCATCGATATGAACAACAATTAATGTGACAATGTCACATTGTGTTCTGAGATTATGATGGTTACAGAAAAAAAAGCCCCGGCATAAATACCAGGGCTTTTCTGTTTAATCAGACTCGTGGCGGCAATGCACCAGGATAATGCCGTGCAATAATATCATTCAGTTTTTCAACAAGGTCAGAACGCTTAAAGACAATGTGTACGGTCCCTTTCTGGTAGCCACGCACCGTAAAATATTCCCCTTCTAACAGCTTACCGACATTGTCACCGTTCCCGAGAAATTCACCATACTGCGCCCCGATGCTGCTCCGGAAGTCAGGAACGTTGCGCCCCTCCAGCAGATAAAAAGGACGTACCAGGTCATCCAGTGCCTCCCGCCCGCTGCAGTCCAGCGTCACACGTCCGTTACTCCAGCGGTACAGCAGGTTTTCAATAATGATTCTCTTGCCCAGACGGCAGGGATTATTGGTTCTGTAATCCCATGACAATTTCCGGTAGACATCAATCAGTCCCTGTTCAAATGTCTGCATCTTACTGGCATTCAGATGGCGAAAAGTTGCCAGTACATTGTCCAGGGTGATTTCAGGACAGGTGTCGCTCATCAACTGGCTGTTCCACTCATCGCGCTGACATGAACTCATGAAGGTGTACATCCCCGTATCCGTCATCAGGCGGTCCCAGATTTTACGGTCGGCAAGACGGGTGATATTCTTTTTCGCTTCTTCCGGTTTATCCATGCACCGAACGGAATCAGTCACGCAGTCTTCAAACCCGTAAAGAAAAATATCACCTGACGCATCGAGCAGAATCTTGCGCGCTGTCGCCAGGCATTCCATCGCCTGCATGAACAGTGCAATACCTTCGTTACGCTGCGCGATGATGCGGTCGATAGCCACAGACGGAATAACATCTGTCGTGCCGGCAGTATTCAGGTCAGCAGTGGGTAAAGTCTGATTCATCACATTGTCTCCTCATCGTCACGACTGCCGGGTCAGCCAGGTCATTTCCCGGAGGAGCGAAGCTCCTTCTGCCGTCCGGGTCTTCGGGGATTTCCCCGCAGTGGACCTTTCCGACGGGGGACGCTCACCACGTCACGGGGCAGTTGTCCGGGGGCAGACGCAAAAGTTTTTGACGCCTGCGGCAAAAAGTTTTGTGGCTGGTACATCTCTCCCCTGGACGACTGAAACGGGATGTGGTCATGTATGTACCCCCGGAAAGTCCGTCTGCGGAGAACAGGCCGCAGTGCGGCGGCAGACAGGCAGAGACAGCTGCGCCATCAGGCGCAGTGGCCTTACACACCGTAAGGTGTGCAGGGAGCGCCGCATACGGCGCGACTGAAGAAAAACGACGGCACAACAATGGCATGTGGTGGTCACTGGCACACCACTCCCGCACAGGTGAAAACAGAGAAAACCGCACGACATTTACAAGCAAAAAAAGTGAAATTTCTTCACTTTTTTACACTTATTTATCGCGCTGATTTGGCAATTGTGATGATAAAATAAAGTGAAGTTTTTTCACTTTTTCAAAGGTGTTTTATGACCGGCTGGGAACTGCGAATCTGGCGAAAAAGCATGCTCTGGTCACGCGAAAAAGCGGCCAGAGAATTTGGCGTGACGCAGAGAACATGGCACGCCTGGGAAAATGCGGAACAGGTGGACGTCACCGTCTGGAGGACCACCCAGGCACTTTCAGTCCGTGACCTGCTGCCTCACATGCAGGGGATGCGCAAGGCAGATATCATCAGGCGTCTGGAAAATGAACTAGGGGAAACGGCAGAGGATGTGTGAGCGTGATTCACAGCCTGGCAGAATGCCAGGCTACTGCTCATCAGGAAACAGCTTTTTCAGTTCTTCACCGGAAAGTCCGGTTGCCTCCTGAATCCGTTCCGGCGTCCAGCCCATATCCCGCAGCCGGCAGGCTGCTTCCCGCGCCACTTCAAGCGCACCTTTCTTAAAACCTTCTTTAAAACCTTCGTCGAAACCTTCGTCGAAACCTTTCTGTATAAGACGTTCTGCAATCGTCATACTGTTTTCTCTGCTCCTGCTGGCAAAAGGCCCGGTATTTTGCCGGGCCTTTTGGTTCTCATCAGTGAGTGATGTTCTTCAGTTCAGCTTCAGAAAGTCCGGTCAGCTGACAGATTTGTGCTGTCGGCATTCCCGCGTTCCGGAGCTCCCGGGCGATTTCCCGTGCTTTTTGAAGCGCCCCCTGCTGAACTCCCTGCTGGATACCCTGCTGGATACCCTGCTGGATACCTTGCTGGATACCTTCCTGCTTAAGACGTTCTGCCAGTGTCATAATGCTGTCCTCGTGCTGCGGCAGTCGCTGCGCCAGCGTCTGCAAAAATTCAACCGTTACATGTTCGCTGCCATTAAGCAGATAGTTGAAAAGAACTGTAATCTGCTCTTCATCCTGGATGTCCTGCAGTGCTCTGACCAGGTTGTCCAGACACATCAGCATATCCCGCTGACGGATATGCTTCATCAGCAGCGTCAGTGCGGCCATCCGGCGATGGTTCATGATTTCATTGTCATCAACGACAGTGATATCAACCAGCGGAAACGGCTTTGTGTATATTTTAGCCGCAAGTGCCGGATTCTCAAAACAGTCCAGCCAGTTCATGCTGTACGGGTACGGGCTGCGCTCACCATGATAGAACAGTACAGGAATCACCAGTGGCAACGTTTTGTGCTGCTCCAGATGTCTCTGCATCGCCGCCACACTGTAACGTAACATGCGGAAAGGCATGTACAGATTTTCGGTGCTCTGGTGCTCGATGAGCGTATAAACATAGCCATCTTCACCCCCGGTGGTTTTCACGCTCCAGAGGATATCGCTGGCGTACTGATGCAGGTCCGGCTCAACAAAGGTGGCGGGTTCCAGCTTCAGCGAGGACAGGTCGCACAACTGCCGGTACTCCGCCGGAAGATGCAGTTCCAGAAAATCTCTGGCGACGTCGGGATTCGCCAGGAACGACCGGAACGCGGCATCATGCGGCGTGGGCGTTGTGGTGTTTTTCTTCTTACTCACGGTTCCTCCTGGTGAGATGTCTGAACGTATCCTGCCGCCTGCACAGGCAGACGGCAAGGGTTAATCAGTGGCAGACCCGCTCAATTTCAAGCGCGCGGAGCAGGTGGCCCCATTCGCTGACTTTCATAGCGGGGATACGCACCCGCTTCTGCTCACTGCAGCGTCTGGCGATATGGCCGCTCATCGCCAGGACGTCCGGGTTAATCTCATCCTGTGCCAGCTCCTGACGTCTGAAGCGGGTATGGCGGTGCAGGGGTTTATTCTCCCGCAGGCACTCTTCACGCAGACGCTTTACATACTCGGCGGTTGCGAAGATAATTGATGGTCTCATGGCATAATCTCCATAGATAGTGATTGAGATGCCGGACTTCCTGGCGGGGAAGCGCCGGCGGAGAGAGGCAGGGTTTATCGCCCTGCCTTTTTTCATTTCGGACAGCGACGCAGTGCCAGCGCGAGCGCTTTCATCTTCCAGCCTTCCGGCGTGCGGTACATCACCTTCCAGTAGCCGTCGATGAACACATAATGGAAGCGCACCTCTTCAGTGCTTTCAGTGGCAATAGCCTCCCTGAAAGAACGGTACTCACGCGCCTCACTGTCCATCCGGAAACCACTGTCACGTCCGTAATAAGCCGTCACACCGTCCACCGGGTTCTGAAGCGTATGCCCGGCGGGTTTGTCGCAACGGGGACCGAGGCAACGGATATCACCGTGTTCAACCAGGGCTTCGGCCTGCTGACCGGTGGCATAGTGGGTATGCAGGATGCGACCGTTCCAGGTCGGCTCACCGTGCAGGTGGCAGTAAACGGTACGGAACACCCCGTCGCGGCAAAAAACGGAAATCGTGCTGCTGACAGTCATGAAAACGTCTCCTTCTGCTGAATCAGGTCGCCGGGCCGACCGGTTGCTCCCCGGAGGGGCGAAAGCCCCTTCTGCCGTCCACTTCTTCGGGGTTTCTCCCCGCAGTGGACCTTTCCGATGGGGCGTCCGTCACCACGTCACGGGGCAGCTGTCCGGGGGCGGACGCAAAATTTTTTGCCGGGTTTATGGCTAAAAATTTTGTGGACGGTATATCTTCCCCTGGACTGCTGAAACGGGATGTGGTTACTCCAGCCCCCGGAAAGTCCACAGCGGGAAACAGGCCGCAGGGGTGGCGGCGGAAGGGTTGACTGCGCCATCAGGCGCAGTGGCCTTACACACCGTCAGGTGTGCAGGGAGCGCCGTTTCCGGCGCGACAGGGGCGGCGCGACCGGAACGGTCGCTGCAAGCCTGGTTTTTCAGACATCGGACCGTAGCGGCAGCCCGAAACCGCGCCAGCGGGTTCGGCGGAGACTGGCGGGTGCGCCAGCAGCTGCCTGT